>JAILPF010000133.1 GCA_024699575.1 Acetatifactor sp.
TTGGTATTCGAACATACTCCTCCTCGCTAAACGCTAACAATAGATCCGGATGATGCATCAAGGCACATGTATCCACAACATACATTTTCATTGCGGGCATTTCGGTGACACCTTTATCAGATTTCCTGTCAGTATCACCTACCTTTTGAGTCTCAGACTGCATCATTTTATGAATTGTTTGTTTAATGAAATCTATATTGCTAAAGAAACTCTCCGCTCTTTGAGGATCAATACTCTTCATTTCGCTATAAACATTAATTTCCCTGTTCAATAGCTCTGAGTTTTTTGCAATGATCTCCGCCGTATAGGATTGTACGAGTGCAATATCCGGGCAGTTTTCTATTGATTCTTCCATTTTAGAGGAATCGTTTTCTTCGAACATTTTTAGCCCGTTTACCAGAAACTCAAGTTCCTTGATCGCCTTTACATACTCATTAAAGAACACATCTAATTCAAAAAGCTCCGGTAGTCTCGTATACTTGTCTTCCAGTATCTCCTTTAACGTATCGATAATCAGATCCCTGGTATACAGCTTAGCCACCAGTTCATCATATAACAAAGCATCCTCATGGTTTCTAATCCCGACAGACTGTAATAAAACAAGTAGCTCTTTATAGGACTTCGGTTCTTCCGCTCTTGAAAGAATATGTCCCATAATGGATTTTTGCGTTTCAGATCCGGCGGAGATGCAGCCCAGCTGCATTATTTCGGACATTCTCTCCAAGATGGCAGAAGTCTCTAAGGAACTAAACTTATCCCATAGTTCCTCGCCAAAAAGATCCATGGAAATCATTTCTGTACCAAGCTCAATACAGAATTTTGCCAAAATGCGAAGATCCTCAGTAACTGTATTAGCAGATTTCTTTTCCCAACGTCTCTTTAATAATTCAACTGCTTTCTTTTCCCTCTTACTGAAGATAGGTAGCGAGTATAATGCAAGGTAATATAAACCTTCACTATAATTCTCGTTTATTAATTCCTCTATCCATTCAATTAAGGAATTCTCCCCACGCCTAATTCTCTTATCTTCAAATGCAACGGGGACAGTTATCTCATTTCCATCATAGGAATAGGTGTTTCTGCAGAAACTCACGCTTTCGTTTTTCTCGTTTATTGCAACACAGCCTGATATTTTGTAGGCAAACGGAAGCTCAACAAAAAGAGCCTCATTACTACGATCGATACTAAATTCCTTTGCTCCCCAAAGAAAAACCGTTCTCTGCTTAAACGCTGTTGTATTTCTCTTATACTGCTGATAGATGTCAATACTGACACCAATAACGCTGCCGTTACGGCATACCTCAAGGAAACACTCTTTAAGTCTTTTCCCTGACCCCATTATATTTCTAGGCTGAGCATCCTTCATCCAAGATAACAATTCACATTTCGCCGGGTTTACTTCTTTTGTGAAAAACAGTTCTCTTATAAGAGGCTTTACATTATCCTCCTTTATTCTCGGCTGCGTAGAAATATTTCCTTCAGCATCTGCCGATACTTCAAGCTTTATGATGTTATCCCAATCCATAGAGGTTAAACATTCTATGGATTCTATTCTTAGTTTTGAAGCTACAAATTTTCCTCTTCCCACTAACCCTTTATGAAGAGCATCAATGATCATTTCCTCCGGAAAATCTGTACGATAATCTGAAGGTACCCCAAACTCAATCGGATTGTCTGCCTTTTCATTTCCGCCGACAAATTGATTCATCTTTTCTGTCATCGGATTGTAGTAAATATCCAAGGGCAGTTCCTTTGTAGCACCCGGGAACAAGCCGTCCTCCGCCATTTTCTTTCCTTTTTCTGTCAGTCTGATCTGAGAAAGACGTAGTGAGGAATAATCAAAGTTCGGTCCAGCATCAAGCTGGATGGCCTGTTCGGAAAGCA
Source organism: Acetatifactor sp. (assembly GCA_024699575.1). Lineage (GTDB taxonomy): Bacteria > Bacillota > Clostridia > Lachnospirales > Lachnospiraceae > Acetatifactor. The sequence continues at coordinate 1,885 of JAILPF010000133.1, forward strand.
AACTTTCAATACACGGCTTGATCAGAATTTCACTGTTAGTCAACTGGAACACATCCTCAAAGACATACTTGACCGTCTGATTTCCAGTTTGCACAGAATCATGAAACTTGGCAGCACAGTTTACTATAAGCCACTCCATGGTTGTAAGACGCCTGGTGGATACGCACTGTACCTTGACTTTGTACTGTTTCCCCGGCACTTTGATATAATCTTCTGAAAGTATCATGCCTCAGCGTCCCCCTTCTTGTTCAATTTCTCAAAAATCTGTCCGACCAAATTCTCTGGAATTATTTCATCACAACTAAACAGTGTTCCCTTCATATCCATCATTTCTATAATGTTTTTATAAACCATCACCGTTTTTTCTTCACCGTTATTCATATCTGTCATTACGACTGGCTGAGGAGCGTACATATCTTTCGCTCCTACAATAATAAGCAAATTCTGAGCTCTGGAAAATGCAACATTAATTCTCTGAAATGCAGCTATATGAGAATCTGTATTATGCTTCGCATTTTTAACATTTCGCACAAGGCTGACAATAATGATCTCCTTTTCCTTTCCTTGGAACCTGTCAACGGTGTTGATCTCAACATCTATTGCGTGGAAGGATTCCTTTTTAACAAGATTCCTCAACATGGATACCTGATCATAATAGAAACTGATCACGCCCACAGACACAGGCGGCAAACCATTTATCTGATTTGCATATTCAATCTCCATTTTCTTAAGCAGCTCTATAATCGCATAGGCCTCAAGTATATTTTCTGCCGAAGTACTCCCCGGCTTTCGCTGTTCATAAATCGGCTCTCCATCAAGTGTGGAGGAATCTATCCAATAGGCATGCCGGTCAGGAACTATCATAGCCGTCCCACTTGTTGAATGAATAAAGAGATTATGGCTCTTACGTCCATCCCCATACTTTCCTTCATTACCATCCTGCAAATATCCATCATAGAAGAGGTTAACAATATCCATAATGTCTTTATGCATACGATACTGGTAGGTCAGAGTCTCCTTAATATCCGCATTTCCATGTTCAAAATACTGTTCAAAC
>JAILPF010000136.1 GCA_024699575.1 Acetatifactor sp.
ATAAAAAGGTTCACACAGTTCTTATAATCGGCAAGAGCATAGTCAGCACATCTTCCAACAATAACGCAAGGGCCTTCCTGAGCAACTTTCTTAATCGCGTCAAACTGGGCCAGAAACACTTTATGGCTGATAGGCATATCAACAAAAGATGATGCGTTATAGCCAAAGGAATAAGTGTCCATTACCAGATTATACAAAAAAGAATTTGTCGGACGTTCATCATGGTTCTGAATCATTTCTTCGCAGAAACCACTTTCTTTTGCAGCACGGCTCAAAAGCTCTTTGTCATAACACTTGATACCAAAATATTCAGCAACCTTCTCACCTATCTCATGTCCTGCGGAGCCAAACTGTCTTCCAATGGTAATAATCGTATTCATATAAATCCCCTGCCTTCCCTTATTATTCGAAGAACAAATTGTCATAAAATAAGTTATTTCTATATAAGTATTATACGTTATTTTTGCTGTTTTTGCAATATATTCAACAGTTTTTGGAAATAATCCGGCAAAGGTGCCACCAGTTCAATGTATTCCTTTGATACCGGGTGAACAAATCCTAAAATATATGCATGTAATGTTTGACCCTGAAGGTTGAAATTAGATTTCATGTTAGAATAAACATCATCTCCCAAAAGCGGATGTCCAATCGAAGCCATATGAACACGAATCTGATGCGTTCTTCCCGTTTCTAAAACACATTCAATATAAGTATATTTATCAAAGCGCTCCAAAACCTTGTAATGGGTAACCGCATGCTTACCATTTCGCTCATTCACAGCCATCTTTTTACGTTCTGTCGGATGTCTTCCAATCGGTTTATCAATCACGCCCTCATCTTCCTTTAAAACGCCGTAGCATATTGCACGATATTTTCTGCGAATACTATGCTCTTTCAACTGCTCCGCAATCGATAGGTGTGCTTCATTTGTCTTACATGCAATAATTGAACCGGTTGTATTCATGTCAATTCGGTGTACAATACCAGGACGCATCACACCATTTATACCGGACAATTCATTTCCACAGTGAAACATTAAGGCATTAACCAATGTCCCGCTATAATGACCGGCGGCAGGATGGACAACCATCCCCTTCGGCTTATTTACCACAATAACCGAAGAATCTTCATACAGGATATCGAGAGGGATATTTTCCGGCAAAATATCCGGGCTAGTTGCCTCCGGAAGTTCAAACACTACCTCGTCGCCATCTTTTACACGATAACTTCCTTTCACAGGAACATCATTCACCAAAACCTGCTGTTCTTTAATCAGTTTTTGTATAAAGGAACGTGACAAAGAATCGATAAGCGTACTGATACACTTATCGATTCTCTCATCTTCCATCTCTTCGGTTATCTGAAAAAGAAACTTTCCCGTCTCTTCACCCATTATTTCACTTCCCTATATTTATTTTGTTTAAAATTCAAAAATTCCAAATCCTTTTCTTTGTATACAAATAATAGCAATATAAACAACGCTATTGTAGCACATACAATATAGCAGTCCGCAACATTAAAAATCGGATAATCAATCAAAATAAAGGAAATAAAGTCAACTACATAGTCAAAACGTATTCTGTCAATCATATTACCAATTCCACCTGCTATCACAATGGATAACAAAATATGTATAGGGCAGAATCGAGTGTTTGCAGGAAGTTTTAACAGGAAGAAAATAATTACAGCCAAAAAAATTGCACCAACAAATAAAATAAAAAACTTTTGATTTTGGAGCATTCCAAAAGCAGAACCTCTATTCTCAAGATATTGAAATTCTAAAACTCCATCAATAATAGGAAAGGACTGTTCCCCTTTTAATTTAATAATTGCCAGATATTTGGTAAACTGATCAAAAGCAAGCAAAACTGCAAATACCGTAAAGTCAATTAAAAGTATTTTCCATTTTTTAATCTCTTTGTTATTCATGTGCATCCTATTCACTAAAATAAATTTCATTTACAGCTGCCAGAATTTCATCATCTGTCACTGTGGTATCAATAACTGCTTTTCCAATTTTCTTTAACAGAATAAAGCGAATTTTTCCGGCCTTCATCTTTTTATCTGATTTTGTCAGATGCAAAATTTCCTGTGGATCAATGTTGTCAATACTGATTGGAAGGTAAAACGGGACAAACATATCACGTATTTCGTAATACTCTTCCATGCTTAGCATCTCCTTTTTCCAGGAAATAAATGCAGCCGCTACAATTCCCAGTGCTACGCATTCGCCATGATACAATTCAAAATTTTTGGCTTTTTCAATCGCATGTCCGATGGTATGCCCCAGATTCAAAAGTGCTCTTTCACCCTGCTCTGTCGGATCTTTTTCGACAACTGCTTTCTTTACCATGCAGCTTCTATATACCATCTCTGTCAGAACATTCTCATCTTTTTCACAGATTTCATACATCATCTCAATCAACCACTCATAAAAACTGCTGTCCTTAATCAGACCATGTTTCATGACCTCTGCAAATCCGGAAAAAAATTGACGTTCATCAAGGGTCCCCAGTACTGATACATTCATATATACAAGACGGGGCATTTTAAAAGCACCGACCATATTCTTATAGCCGTCAAAGTCAACGCCTGTCTTGCCGCCAATGGAACTGTCACATTGCGCAAGAAGAGTTGTCGGGACTTGAATAAAATCAATTCCTCTTAAATAAGTTGCTGCAACAAAGCCTGTCAAATCACCAACAACGCCGCCTCCCAGGGCAATCAGCATATCTTTCCTGTCAAACTCCTGTTCAATCAGGAATTGATATACCGCTTTTACTGTGTCGAGATTTTTGCTCTTCTCCCCTGCTTCAAAAACATATTTAACAGCTTTTTTGCACTTCGGAGACACAAGATTCATCAGCGTCTCACCATAGAGCTGGTTTACCTTTGAATCTGTTACAATGCAGAGCTTTATCTCTTCGGTCTGTAATTTTTCCAGTTCATTCACAAGTTCATCAAAGTTCTTATCAATCACTATTTCGTAGCAGGGCTTATTTTCATAGAGAATCGGTAAATGTTGTGCCATGATGTATTTCATTTCTCCTACATTTTATTTTTATCAAAATAGCTTCCCGTACTTACAAAACGGGAAGCTTATATCTCTTCTATAATCCGTTGTTGATGGTATCAAATGAACCACCGAATATATCCTGAAAATCCCCGGAAATATCTACACTGGCCGGAGTAATAATGAAAATATAATGTGAAATCTTTTGTAAATTACCTCCTATAGCAAAGCAGGAGCCGGATGTAAAATCAATGATTCGCTGTGCAACATCTACATCAATGCCTTCCAGATTCAACACAACTGTTCTGTTCGCCAAAAGTGTCTCGGTAATCACTCTTGCATCTTCCACCGTACTTGGTTTGATAACACAAACCTCCATACCTGTACCCGGCATCTTTTTCGTAACATTCTGACGAATAGGTGTTACCTTGGGCTGTGTCGCTTTCTTAACACTACGATCATCTTCATCTAAATCAGGTTCTTTTTTAGCTGTCAGACTTTTGCGGGATGTATTTTCTTCTACCTCGTCATCCAGATAATCGTCATCATAATATTCATCTTCATCGTCATTTAACTTCATATAATTCAAAAACTTGTCCATGACTCCCATGATTTATATTCTCCTTCCAAAAATG
>JAILPF010000141.1 GCA_024699575.1 Acetatifactor sp.
AGAGTTTCTACTTCCACCTCGATTTTGCGGACAAAAGGTGCGTACTCCTTTGCCATTTCCACAGCTTTTTTGACGCTGCCTGCTGCACCGATATGGTTGTCCTTCAACAGAACGCCGTCGGACAGATTGTAGCGGTGATTATTGCCACCGCCGATGCGAACGGAATATTTTTCAAAAATACGCATATTGGGGCAGGTCTTTCTGGTATCGAGAAGTTTTGTATGGGTGCCTGCGAGTAGTGCGGAAACAGAGTGGGTATATGTTGCAATGCCGCTCATACGCTGAAGGTAGTTCAGCGCAGTTCTCTCACCACACAGCAGGGTACGAATGTCACCGTAAACCTTCGCAAGGAGCTGACCGTTTTTCACCTCATCGCCATCTTTTGCAAAAAACTCAACTTTTGTATTATCGTCCAGAAGCTGGAAGACGCGCTCAAAAACCTGAAGACCGCAGATAATGCCGTCCTGCTTGCAGATTAAATCTACTTCACCTGCCTGGGGAAGGCGCATTACACAGTTGGCAGATACGTCTTCACTGGTGATATCTTCTCTGAGTGCACTTAAAATGAGTGGATCTACGTTCAATTTTAATGTTACCTGATCATACATGGGCTTGTCCTCTTTTCTTAATTTCTTCTTTTACAATTCTTCGGTATTCTTCCTTCAAACGCTTGCTGTCTTCGTAAACGGTGAGGTCCGGTTTTTCAAAAAGCTTATGCTTTTTCTTTAAATCAGCGTAGTGAGTAACCATGTCCTTTGCAGCTCTTTTGGCAAATACGAGACTTTCCAGAAGAGAATTGCTTGCGAGACGATTCTTGCCATGAACACCGTTGCAGGCGGTTTCACCTACCGCGTAGAGCTGCTCCATGGAAGTTTGGCTCTCGTGTCCTACACGGATTCCTCCCATAAAATAATGTTGGGCCGGAACGACAGGAATACACTGCTTTGTGACATCATATCCCATTTCTTTACAGTGCTCCACGATGTTTGGAAAGTGACTTCTCAACTCTTCTTCCGGGATGGGGCGAAGATCTTCCCAGACGAATTCCGTTCCATCCTTTTCCATCTGCTCTCTGATTCGGGCAGTCAGAACATCTCTGGGCTGAAGCTCGTCGGTGAAGCGTTGCATATTTTTACCATATAGCTTTGCACCCTCACCGCGGACAGATTCGGAAATCAAAAAGCTGCGGTCCTCCTCCTTCTCCGAGTAAAAAGTGGTGGGATGAATCTGTACATAATCAATATTCTGTAGTTCGATGTCATGCTTCAGTGCAATCGCCAGACTGTCACCCGTCAAGTGCCTGAAATTGGTGGAATGTCTGTACAATCCACCGACTCCGCCGGTGGCGAGGACGGTGTAATCCGCTTCGACAGCCTCAAGGCTTCCGTCAGGAAGACGTAGAACTGCTCCGTAACATACATTGTCATCAGAGATAATGTCAAGAAGCGTGGTGTACTCTAAGATAGTGATGTTGGGGCGCTTTTTGGCCTCCGCAAGAATTTTGCTTGTGATTTCCTTGCCGGTGACATCCTCATGGAAAATAATGCGCTTGCCGGAGTGCCCGCCCTCGCGGGTATAGGCTAAAGAACCGTCCGCCTCTCTTGCAAAGTCCGCTCCGTAACTTAACAGGTCGTTTACTACGTCCTGAGAGGAACGAATCATAATATCTACAGAGGTCTTGTCATTCTCGAAATGACCGGCTTTCAGTGTATCATCAAAGTAACTTTGGTAGTCAGATTCATCCTTTAACATACACATGCCCCCTTGGGCCAGGAAGGAATCGCTGCTTTCTGTATCAGATTTTGTGATGACGGTAATTTTCTTGTCGGCAGGAAGATGTAGGGCGCAGTAAAGCCCGGAGCATCCGCTTCCGACAATCAATATATCAGTTTTCATAATATGTTCTCCTCATGCATCCAATTGCGGGTAATTATAACATGAAAAATTCTCACTGACAAGACACCTGTTAATCTGGTGTAAAATGAATTGTAAAAAAAGCGCTTGAAAACATTGACAGAAAAGTTACGCTTTTATATAATGCAAACTAATATGAAAAAAAGAGGAAAGGCATCAAAACAATAGTTGAGATGACAAGAGAGGTAGATACAAATGCTCACAACGAGACAGATGCAGGATGAGATATTACGCTTAAAAAAAGAAAAGGATATCTGCATTTTGGCGCATGCATATCAGAGTCAGAATATTCTGGAAGTAGCAGATTTTGTAGGTGATTCCTATGGCTTGAGCCTTCAGGCGGCAAAGACAGAGCACAAGACAGTATTAATGTGCGGTGTGCGTTTTATGGCGGAGACAGTGAAGATTCTTTCCCCGGAGAAGAAAGTATTTCTTTCCAATCCGCAGGCGGGCTGCCCCATGGCGTCTCAGATGGACGTAGAGATGATTTCTGCGGTAAAGGCACAGAATCCTGGTTATACGGTGGCAGCTTATATCAACACTACTTCTGAACTGAAGACCATTTGCGACGTGTGTGTCACATCCTCCAGCGCTGTCAAGATTATTAAAAATATAGAGAATAAAAATATCCTGTTTATTCCGGACTGCAATCTTGGTGAATGGGTGGCGAAACAGGTGCCTGAGAAAAATATCAAGCTGCTGCAGGGTGGCTGTCCTACTCACGTGAGAATGTCTGTAAAGGATGTGGAGAAAGCAAGAGCCCTCCATCCGGATGCAAAGCTTTTGGTTCATCCGGAATGCCTGCCGGCTGTTTCAGCAATGGCTGATTACATCGGAAGTACTACCGGCATCATGGACTATGCAAGAAAAAGTGATGCGAAGGAATTCATTATCGGCACGGAAAACAGCATTGTAGAACATCTGCAATTTGAATGCCCTGACAAAAAATTCTATCCGCTGTCAAAGGATTGCGTGTGTCACAACATGAAGCTGACTACGCTGGCTGATGTTTATCATTTCGTGACCACCGGACACGGTGAAGAAATCATATTGGAACAGGAAATCATGGACAAGGCAAGGAAATGCATTGATACCATGTTGGAATTAGGATAACGAAAAAGGAGCATGTCGCTTAATGCAACAGCTCCTTATTTTTAAAGTACGCTTCCTGTATAATGCCTGAGACGTAAGTGCTCAGGCTTTTTTGTGTCTCTTTATCCAGCTGGTCTACATAGACCGGTTTACAGTATTCCACGATAACCTTTGTTTTTTTCATGCGGGGAAGATGGTCCTCGAAAATCTCCGCAGAATTGACGATAGAGACAGGTACAATAGGAACCTTTGCCTTGGTGGCAATCTTAAAACTTCCTTCATGGAAAGGGAGAAAAGTATCGTTTACCTTATTGCGGGTGCCCTCAGGGAAAATAGCAATAGAGATACCGTTTTTTGCTTTCTCAATGGCAGCCAGAATGATTTGCATTCCCTGCTTTACGTCATTTCTGTCCAGAAACAGACAGTGCAGATTGCGCATCCAGTTACTGAACAGGGGATACTTTTTCATTTCAATCTTGGAAACATAACCGGTAGGACGTGGTACGCGGATGTAAGTCATCACTACGTCAAAATAGCTTCTATGGTTGCCCACATAAAGTACTGCTGTATCCTTGGGAATATTTTCTTCGCCGATGTAGGTGACTCTTCCGCCTGCAAGCCACAGGACTCTTCGGAATGCCCAATTGACAATGGCAAGAGAAGTGCGGTCCTTTAATCCGGGATTAAATTTGCCGATTATCCATTCTGCAATCAGCAGGGGAATGGACAGAATTAAAAATAATATGATAAAGATTGCTACTAAAATTAGACGAATCATAGTTTACCTCTCGTGTTGTTTTTTTGTATGGGTAAAAGTATAGCATAAAAACGTGTGGCTGTACATAGATTACAATGAGGATTCCGAAAGCGGATGCGGAGTATGAAAAAAAGAGTAGCGTGGGTGTGCATTGCATTATTATGTACAGTGGTTTATATGATTTTAGGCAGTGGATGCGCTATGGTCAGCGAGGAACGGGTGAAAATGAAAGACCTGGAATTCACCATACTGAGTGAGGAGGTGATTCCGGAAGAACTAAAGAGCATTATCGATGAAAAAAAGGCAGATAATTTTAAACTGACCTATAGTGATAATGATTATCTCTACATCTGTATCGGTTACGGAGAACAGGGGACTGGTGGATACAGTATTGCCGTAAATGAACTGTATTTGTCCAAGGATGCAATTTATGTAAACACAGAGCTTCTGGAACCGAAAACTGAGGCTGGGCAGAGCACAGCGCCATCCACTCCGTACATCGTTATCAAGATAGAAAAGCTGGATGAGACAGTAATCTTTGAATAGTGTCTTTTATTTTTCCCGGAATCATGGTACAGTTATCAGTAATGAGGTGATAGACATGATTCTGATAAAAAACGGTTATTTGATAGACCCGAAATCTGGCAGAGAAGGGCAGTTTGACGTGCTGCTGGATGGAGAGCGGGTTGCGAAAATTGCAGAGAAGATAGAAGCAGAAGAGGGCTGGGAAGTTCTAAATGCCAAGGGACTGATGGTAGCGCCGGGACTCGTGGACGTGCATGTACATTTCAGAGAGCCGGGCTTTGAGCAAAAAGAAGACATCACCACCGGAGCAAGAGCTGCTGCACGGGGCGGCTTTACTACAGTGGTTCTGATGGCGAATACCAAGCCTACCGTAGACTGTAAAGGAGTGTTGAACTATGTCATCAGACGCGGAAAAGAGACTGACATTAATGTCACAACATGTGCCAATGTAACCATGGGAATGAAAGGAAAAGAGCTTGTTCCCATGGAAGAATTAGCGAAAGAGGGAGCAGTCGGCTTTACAGATGATGGAATCCCTCTGATGGACGAGCAGATTGTCAGGGAGGCTATGGAAAGATGCGCGAAGCTGAATCTTCCTATCAGTTTCCATGAGGAAAATCCGGCACTGATTACCAATAACGGTGTGAACCGCGGAAAAGCAAGTGCCCACTATGGTATCGGTGGTTCTCCGAGAGAGGCTGAAATTTCGCTGGTGGAGAGAGATTTGAAACTGGCAGAGCAGACCGGAGTATG
>JAILPF010000158.1 GCA_024699575.1 Acetatifactor sp.
TATTTTTGCAAAAAAATAACAATTAAAGGACGTGAAAATCCAAAATTACAGCAGAATCTTCTCCCACGCAGGTTCCAAGATTTTATGGTAGAATTTGAGTAAAATGCTTCATTTTTTGCATGATTAAATTAGAGTACTAAAGTACTATTTGTTGAAAACGACAAAAACAGATATGGGATGTGGATTCAAGTTGGTCATATTTAAAAATAACATGAAAAATTGCTATAAAAAACGTTTTTATTAATAAAAAATGTTCTTTACTTTCAAGGGGAGTTGGATATAATAAAGTATAGCTAATAGGAATCGTATTGTTGTTATTTTTGAAAGGATGACGAGACATGGTAAAGATGATTCGCTTGACACCGGATCAGGTTCAGCATTTTGTTGATGTAGCTTCCAAGTGTGATTTTGATATTGACATTTCATACAACAGATATATTGTAGATGCGAAATCATTTCTTGGTGTATATGGTCTTGATTTTGCCAGACCGCTCAAGGTCGCTTATAATGGATACAACAGCGAATTGGAAGAGCTATTAAAACAGTATGCAATTGCCTGCTAAGGGTTTTTGCGATGAGTGGATTTGACTCCCTATGGAAGATAGAGTACTATCTTCATAGGGAGTTTTTCCGTATATAGGACTTGCAGGAGGATGACAGTGAAAGAAAAAGGGTTATCTGTGATAGAAAAACAAACTGAACAGTGTGAATTAACCCGGGAAATGCCACCCGATGAAATCAAAATATCGGTGAGGGGACTTGTTGAGTTTATTTTGAGAAGCGGCGACATCGATAACCGACGCCAGGGTGCCCCGGATAATGCAATGCAGGAAGGAAGCCGAATTCACAGGATGATTCAACGGCGGATGGGGGCTGAGTATCAGGCGGAGGTCCCTTTGCGTTACACGCATCCTACCGATAAATATGTCCTGATTGTAGAAGGACGTGCGGATGGAATCATTGATATCAAAGGTGATATTACTATTGATGAAATCAAGGGTACATACCGCGACTTAAACAAGATGAGAGAACCTGTTGCGGTACATGTTGCTCAGGCAAAATGTTATGCTTATATGTATGGGCTGCAGGCTGATATTGAAACGATTAAAGTTCGGTTGACATATTGCAATATTGAGACAGAAGATATCCGCTATTTTTACGAGGAATATAAATTTCAGGAATTGGAGGACTGGTTTCAGGGACTGATTCGAGCCTATCGGAAATGGGCAGATTACATCTGGGAATGGAAGAAGATTCGGCAGGAATCCATCGAGAAGCTCGAATTCCCATTTGAATACCGGGAAGGGCAGAAAGAGCTGGTTACCTATGTATATCAGACAATTTATCACAGTAAAAAATTGTATCTGGAAGCTCCTACCGGTGTGGGCAAAACAGTTTCAACCATATTTCCGTCACTGAAAGCTATGAGTAAAGGAATGGGAGAAAAGCTTTTCTATCTTACTGCGAAGACCATTACCAGAACAGTGGCTGCGGATACCTTTTCTCTTCTGCGACAGAGAGGGCTTCGATTTAAGAGTGTTATTCTGACGGCAAAAGAAAAAATCTGTTTTCTGGATAAACCGGAGTGCAATCCAGAGAAGTGTCCTTATGCAAAAGGGCATTATGACCGGGTGAATGAGGCAATTTATGATTTGCTGACAAAAGAAGAAAACTTTACGCGTGAAAAAATTGAAGAATATGCTGAAAGATATCAAGTGTGTCCATTTGAAATGTGCCTTGATATGAGCCTGTTTTCAGATGGGATTATCGGAGACTATAATTATCTTTTTGATCCACATGTATATCTCAAACGTTTCTTTGGGGATGGGATGGCCGGTAATTATATTTTCCTGATTGATGAAGCGCATAACTTATTGGAACGAGGAAGAGAGATGTACAGTGCACAACTCCTAAAAGAGGAGTTCCTTGAGGTGAAGAATGAACTGAGAAAGACAGCCCTGTCAGAAATGGAAAAGCATCATAGAAAATCTGATATGGAAGGCCAATTGACACTCAAAATGACGGATGTGTCTGGGACGCTTGGGGATGAGTCTGAAGAGGACAGTGATGTTGAGGCGGACACGCTGTATGTACCGGGAAAAAAGAAAAAGGACGACTTGCGCAAGGAGTATACCGGCAAGAGTGCACTGATAAAAAAGGGTTACGCTGAACGTATAGAGCATTGGCTGGAAAAATGTAATAAGGAGATGCTGGCGCTAAAACGGGAATGCGAGGAGTACTGTGTGATAGAAAGTGTAGATGCGTTGACTAAATCAGTACTGAAGTTGCATGGTATGATAGATGAGTATTTAGATGAGCAGGGAGAGGATAAAAATCCTATTCGGGATACATTGTTGGAATTTTATTTCAAACTGGCGCACTATCTGGATATTTACGAGAGATTGGATGAAAACTATGTGAAATATACTCAGTTAAATGAAGACGGTTCCTTTATGCTCAAACTTTTTTGTGTTAATCCGAGAGAAAATCTGAAAGAATGCATGCAGCGGGGCAGGAGCAGCATATTATTTTCCGCTACATTTCTGCCGATACAATACTATAAAGACCTTTTGGGCGGAAATCCGGATGATTACGAGGTATATGCGAGATCAGTGTTCCATGCGGAGAAAAGAGGCCTGTTTATCGCTAATGATGTAACCAGTAAGTATACCAGAAGATCGGAGGAAGAGTATCTCCATATCGCAGAGTATATTCATCAGATTGTGTATATGAGAGAAGGAAATTATATGGTGTTTTGTCCTTCTTACGCTTTCCTGAAGACAGTTTATGAGACATATGTTTCAAAATATGTTGATGAGGCGGTGGAGTGCATTATTCAAAACGACTCGATGTGTGAAGCAGACAGAGAGGAATTTCTTGACAGATTCAGGGAATGTGGTGATACGACACTCATTGGCTTTTGCGTGTTGGGAGGCATATTTGGAGAAGGAATTGATTTGAAGAATGACAGCCTGATCGGAGCAATTATTGTTGGTACAGGTCTTCCACAGGTGTGCAGTGAGAGGGAAATACTGAAAGAGTATTTTGACCGGACAGGGGCGAATGGTTTTAACTATGCCTATAGATATCCGGGGATGAATAAAGTACTTCAGGCTGCAGGGCGTGTAATACGAACGATGGAAGACATCGGAATTGTTGCCCTTCTGGATGAAAGATTCTTGCAGGTTTCTTACAAAAGAATGTTCCCCAGAGAGTGGAATAATTATGAGACAGTTAATGTGAATACGATTGGAAATCGTGTAGAGAGATTTTGGGATTCCTGGCGATGGGGTAAAATGTAAATATATATCTGACATGTGTGTATATGTGAGCATACCCAAGGGGATTTATCACATGGTGGTCTTAATACTTGTGCGTCATGTCGATGGCCAATACCTGCTGATGAGACGTTCCCCCGGTAAGGCTTATCCTTTGTACTGGGAAGCAACTGCGGGTGGCTCGGTATTGCAAGGGGAATCCGCAATTGAGGGTGCATTACGTGAACTGAGAGAAGAAAC
>JAILPF010000195.1 GCA_024699575.1 Acetatifactor sp.
TTTTCTACGGACGCCTAATGGTCCAAGGAGAACTAGGTCAGACCGATGCTTATACATAATACAGCTTTAACAATGAGAGGGAAAAGTCCTAACTGGCTGTTAGGTGTCTTAATCCCTACAACTTATATATTAGGAGGAGAAATAGTAAATGAAAACAAAAATGCATTCACGTTTTATGGCGTTATTGTTGACAGGTGCTATGTTAGCTGGGGGGTTAACAGCATGTGGCGATGTCAAAGAAGCTTCTTCAAAAGATGCTTCAACAAGTTCGACAAAAAATACGGAAGAAAGCACAGATGGAGATGAAGTTGTAGAACTGAAGATGCTTAGTCTTCCTTCTAACAGCTCAGGAGTGGTAGAAGGATGGTGGGCAGAAGAAGTCAAGCGCCAGGTAGGTGTCTCCATTGAATTACTGCCATGCGGTGATCAGGGGGAGCAGAAGCTACAGGCACTTATGGCCAGCGGAGAACTACCTGATATTGTGTGCTTTAAAGACTATAAGCAGGTGGAAAATGCTGTGGCTGGCGACATGCTCCTTGCATATGATGATTATAAGGAGCTTCTTCCGGATTTGTATCAGAATGCAGCTATACCGTTAAAGTATGCAGCAGAGAATCTGAGCTGTGGACAAGGAAAAGCTTACACTGTTGGAACGGATGCCAAAATGTTTATGGAGACAAGAGGCGATAAGGAACCGTGGATTCGTTATGACCTCTATCGGGAGCTTGGATTGCCGGAAATCAACTCTTTGCATGATTATTTGCCGGTTTTAAAACAGATGCAGGATATGGAGCCTGTGAATGAGGATGGCCAGAAGGTATACGGTCTTTCACTGTGGAAAGACTGGGATAGAACTTTTATGTGCAGTGCCATGTTTGCAGGAAAATTTACAGGAGTTGAGATGATTGAGGGAACGCTTGTCGAAATCGACTACAACTCTGAGACACCCAGAGTTCGTTCTATTCTTGATGAGGACAGTTTATACTTGAAGTTTGTAGATTTCCTCTATCAGGCAAATCAGATGGGGCTTTTGGATCCGGATTCCATGACGCAGCGCTTTGATGATGCAATTAGTAAAATGGGTGCAGGCCGTGTCCTGATGGGACTTGGCAGTTGGGGAGTCAGTGATTTTGCCACTGCAGAGAGACAGGAAGAAGGAATTGGCCACATGCCTGTTTTTATTAAAGACAGCTATACTGTTTCAGAAGGATTGCAGCCGGTTGGAAGAAACTGGACTGTTTCTGTAAGCAAAGCCTGCAAAAATCCGGAAGCAGCCATGAAATTTATCAACTACATGTTCTCCTATGATGGTGCAATGTTACAGCAGAATGGCCCCAAAGGTGTTATGTGGGATGTGGACGAAAAGGGTAATCCATATGTAACCGAAGAGGGGTATACATATATGAAGGACGGTAAGAAAGAGCTGCCGGAAGGAAATACTTTTTATAATGGTTGTCCGCAGACTTGGGTAGGACTTCATATTACAACAAGAAACCCGGAATTGAACAATACACCTATCGGGAATAGCTTTTGGGATAAGAAAGAATTTGCCCCGGCTGATACAAAGCTGGTAGATATGTGGCAGGAGGATCACGACGCTATTGATTCAATTGATTATCTTACAAAGAATAATCTGTTGAAACCTTTTCAGTTTGTTGCATACCCTATGCTGACAGATGACATGGAACAGATTGCAGCAAGAGTTGGCGATGTTGTAATGACAAATTCCTGGAAGATGGCGTTCGCTAAGGATGATACCGAGTACGAAAAGTTAAAAACAGAAATGATTGAAAAGGCAAAAGGCATGGGAATTGATGATTTTGTTGCATGGTATTCAGGTGAATATAACAATGCTCTGAAAGAAGCTTCTAATTATCTTCAGTAAGTGCTATTATGAAAGAAATGTGAATATCCAAAAAGGAGCAGGAGGTATTTAAAGATGAATGTGATGCAGACAGTCACGGATAAGCAGGAGCAGATTCATGGAATGGCTTTGGGCGGAATCGGAACGGGGAGCGTAGAAATTAAACAGAATGGTTGTCTGGAAGATTGGGAAATTTTTAATCTGGGTCTCTGGGCGGCATCCGAACCTGAGGAAAACAACAAAGCGGATATCCCGGAATATGATTATGATGTGCTTCCTTTTTATGTACGAACAAAACAGGAAGGAAAGGAACCGATTGTAAGGAAACTTTCTCATGGTAAAAAATTTACCGGCTTCCGTTCGGTAATGTATTCCTTCCTGAAAAATGTCGAGACAATCCGTTGGACGCCTGATTTCCCGATTTGTCATATGGAATACGAGGATGAAAAACTGCCCGTCGAGCTGAAAGCGGAATTTATGTCTCCGTTTGTTCCGCATGATGCAAAGACAAGTGGAATGCCCGGATTTTATGTGAATTTCGAAGTGAAGAATCCGACCGACGGACCTGTGGATGTATCCTTGCTGGGAACATTAAAAAATCCGGTGAATAGAGGGCTGGCTGATAGAAAGCTGAAAAATACCATCCAAGCTTGTGGGGAAAGAACAACACTTTTGATGGATAGTACTTCTACTACGAAAGCAGAACAGAACGGAAGTATAGCCCTTTCTGTTATTGGTGGACAGGCAAGCTACATCAAGGGGGACTATGCGGATTTCTTCGGAGCATATGTGCTCAGTGGAGACCTTGGTATCTCTGAAGAGTCCTGCCTGTTTGATTTTCACAAAGACGGCGAACTTCCTAATCTGGGCTGGGAAGAATATGATGAGGAATTCGGCGCACTGGATGAAGATAAGGTGCAGGCTTTCAGTGAGGCGGATGTGGACAGACTGCTGGAAAAGGCAAAACAGCTTGCCGGTGGATACAGACCATGGAAACGATTGAACGAGGTCGCACCTGAAATTTTGGAAACAGTGGATGGAAAGAAAAAGTTCCTTGGCATTTTGCTGAAACAGTATAGAAAATTAGAGAGCAGGTCGTGTGCAGCATTTGGTGATGGGGCACTTTGCAGTAAGCTTACACTTAAGCCGGGTGAGCGCAAGGTGGTTACCTTCCTTGTGACGTGGAATTTTCCAAACCATGTCAGCATTGAAAACAGTTTCGTCGGACATAAATATACCTGCTGGTGTAAAAACGCAGAAGAGGTTGCAGAATACTTGACAGATCACCGGGAAGATATTCAGAGAAAGGTTCGTCAGTTTTCCGAGACTCTTCAGAATTGTTCCGCACCGGAAGAATTTGTGCGAAACTGGGTGATTCAGTTAAGCACCTTGATAAAATGTTCCTGGTGGGCGGAGAATGGTAACTTCGGTCTCTGGGAGGGACTTGGAAGCTGTGGATTCCATACGATGGATGTCAGCTATTATGGTTCATTCATGATTTTGGCGCTGTTCCCTGAACTTCAACTAAAGCAGATGGAGATGGGATTAAAATTCCAACGGGAAGATGGAAGAGTGCATCATTTCTTCCGTCCGGATTTTGAACATGTGGATGATGGATATAGCCGTGTGGATATGAATCAACAGTTTGTGCTGATGGTGTGCAGAGACTACATGTGCACAGGAGACAAAAAATACCTGGAAATGATGTGGAACCCGATTGTCAAAGCAATGGCAAGTACGGAAAAACTGGATGCGGATGGGGACGGACTCCCCGATCATGATACCCGGGATAATACCTATGACGCATGGCGATTCCGCGGAATTCCGTCTTTTATTGCAGGCTTGTGGCTGGCCGGTTTGACAGCGGCAATTCATCTGGCAAAAGAAATGCACGATGAGCAGATGGAGGCACACTGGCAGGAAATTCTGGACAAAGGAAAGCAGAGTTTCAAAAAGCTGTGGAATGGTGAGTACTTTAGCTTGTGGCTGGACGGGGATGAGCGCGATGACTGTCTGATGAGCGGACAGCTGGATGCCGCATGGTATTGTAAGGTTTTGGGACTTCCTGCTTATGTGGAAGATGAATACATTTTGAAAGTTCTGGAGCAGGTATGGAAATACAATTATACGGAAGAGGGTGGACTGATTAATGCCTCTTATCCGGAGGGCAAGAAACCTACTTTGTATACTTATGGGAATGTTCAGGTAGAGTCCAACTGGTCCGGTATGGAATTCGCACTTTCCAGCATGTATTTGGAGATGGGCGGATTTGAAAGAGCAAGAAAGATTGCAGGAAATGTGGAACAACGTCATTTGCAGGCAGGCAGAATCTTCAATCACGAAGAGTGCGGTGGTCACTATTATCGTCCGCTTGTGGCATGGATATTGATGTCCTCGCTCAGTGGATTTCGATATGACAGAGCGCAAAGATGTTTAACCCTGGCTCCCAAGCAGGATAGCCTCACAATCCCCTGGTTTACGCCGCAAGGATATGGGATGCTGAAGCTGAATAAGGATACTGCAGAGCTGGCTGTGTTAGAAGGTAATATTACTGTGAAGGAAATACAGAACGATTGTGGTTTTGAAGTCATTGACGTGATTAAGAACGGAGTCAAACTTGCATTTAAGTCTGCAGACAATGCAATTGTTCTGGATGAAGACTGCACTTTGGAAGCAGGAGCAGTACTGTTGATAAAATCATAAATATTTTAATCCCTGATACGGATAAAAGGTCGACTCAACCACTGCTTGAGTCGACCTTTTGTGTTAACTCAAGTAAGAATTGCTGTACAACCGGAATGAAAAAAGATACTATGAGAATGTGCTTGCCGGCAGGATACAAATCAAAAAGCATCACAGAAAGAGGGAAGAGCATGTTTGATACAAACAAAGTGGCTGAGAATATAAGAGTAGCAAGAACAAAGAAGAATATGACACAGATGAACCTGGCTGATGAGATGGGAGTCAGCTATCAGGCGGTATCCAATTGGGAAAGAGGAAATTCCATGCCGGATATTTCAAAACTGCCGGAACTATGTAAAATCCTGGACATCAGATTTGAGGAGCTGGTGGGTGAAAAGACAGAAGAGACTGAGATTGCGGGGCGTCTGATGAAAGAGGATGAAGAAGTCACTCTGGAGGAAATGTCCAAAGTTGCACAACTGGTACAGCCCGATAAAATTGAGGATAAGGTGACGGAAACAGTGGAAAAAGGGAACAAAATATCCTTTTCTGCGCTGGTTGGTCTGGCACCTTTTATGGATAAGGAGACTCTGGGGAAAATGGCAGAGGAAATGGCGACGGATCATTTGGGTAAGCTTTGCGCGATTGCACCATTTTTGTCAAAAAAAACCCTGGATCGAATCATCGATAACAGTATGCAGAAAGGAAAGCTTAACATGAGTGGAGTCGCTTCTATTGCGCCTTTTTTGTCCAAGTCGTCCATACAGAAAATAGTTGAATATCTTATTGCACATGGACAGACCAACAAAATAGCTGCAATTGCCCCATTCATGGGAAAAGGAATGTTCACAAATCATTGGGCAGATATCGAGGTTGATGAAGAAACTGAGGAATGTAATTCGAACAACCAAAATCTGGAAGAGAGGGACCTGGATGATATGGATGAGGAAGAAGTAGCACAAATTGCTATCGCAGCATTGGAAAGGGGTGAAGATGTGGAGGAGTTTCTCGACTACATGGATGAAGATGATGTAGCCGAGATGGCATTCAAAGCGTTGGAACTTGGCAAAGATGTTGAATGCTACTTGGATTATATGGACGAGGATGATATAAAGGAATTATTGTTAAAAGCGACGAGAAAATAAGTTTGTAAACCCCGACTGGAATATTTCAGTTGGGGTTTTTGCGATGCCATTCTGCAAGAAAATTAATTGCAGTTTACAACCGTTTATGATATTATTATCTCAAAGCATAAGTTATTTCATAAAAATATTATCAACATATCGATTATGTCTAAGCTTTTTCTATCCATTTATCTGAAATCTCAAATGCTTTTATTTCAAATCTAACAATTAAAAAAGCAGGAGGTTTTGGATGCATGTAACGTTTTGGTGTGCAGGGCCCGGTATCCTCTTGCGAATAGCGAAGGAGGAGTGATGTTTGAAAAAAACACCGGACTATGACGATGTTTTCAAAACTATGAAAACAAAGCACAAAGAATTGTTTGTTCCGCTGATTAACGAGCTATACGGAACAAGTTATTCTGTGAAAGATGCAATTGAATTGCTATCTTCAGAGGGATATGTACATTTCAAATTACCGGATTTTACAGTGATTTATGTGAAATCGTCTGCTATCACTCCTACAGCTACTAAGGTATGTTTTGATTTTCCCAGTGGTGAATCTGTTCGCTATGAAAACAGAAATATTATATTAAAAGATTATTCAAAAGAATACATTATCGAACATAAGCTGTACCCCTACATTCCATTTTATATTGTACGATATGCAAAAGAATTATCTACTGAACAAGATTTAGAAAAAGTTGAGCTGGATTTGGCATATTTACAGAAGGAATTAACCAGACTGCGAATAGAAAATGAATTAGAAGATGCAGCATACAATGATATGATTGATTTTATCATGATTATTATTCGACATATTACAAACGGTAATTCCAGCGAAGAAAGGTTGGTGGAGATGATGGGAGGAACAATATTTCAGACAAAAACAGAACGCGATATTGAATATGGCAGAACATTGGGCTTGGAACAGGGCTTGGAACAGGGTGTTATTATCACATGTAAGGATTTTGGACTTTCATTTGATGATACCATAGCCCGCATCATGCATCAATTCAGTAAATCAGAGACTGATGCAAGAGAACTGGTTGGAAAGTACTGGTGATCCATCAACGAATTAATTACGTGGATTTTTAGGGATGGAATGTCCCGAAGAAATGTAGGAAAAAAGTACAGAAAAAAGCAAATTTTGTAGAATTTACGAAAAATCGTGCTATAATCAAAATTGTGTTTCTGTACTATTTTTTTGGAGGGTTAGAGTATGAATATTCAAGAAAGACACAATTCGGAAAAGGTGATTTTCACCTTTTATGTAAGGGTTTTTACCCTGATTTTTATGGCGGTGATATCGTATCTGTACGGGAAAACGTCTATGTTGGGAATAATAAGAACGGGTTATCTTGCTTTAGGTGCAGTGTTCTGTGGGTTTTGTCTCATCACCAAGAACTTTGGAACAGTGATGCAGAAAATCTGTTTATATTATCTTTCTATCGGGTATGCATTTTTATTTTTGACCGGTGGACAGCCTTATCTATTTATCATCATGTTCCCGCTACTGCTGATAGTGGTTTTGGATATGGAGCGGAAAGCGACAATTACGGCAGCTATTGCATGCATTGGCATTAATATTATCTACTACATCAACTATATGCTGGGGGCTGATAAGACCCAGGTGTTGATGGTTAACGTAAACCTTGTGTTTGCAATTCTTGTTGCGCTTATGGGCGTGGCGATGGTGAACCTCATGGGGCGTCAGGATAAAGAGAAGGTTGAGTATTTAAAAAATCAGGCAGAAGCACAAAAGAACACTTCTGACGTAATCAAATCTGAGACAGCAGAGATTATTGATTCTTTGGAGGAAACCAAATCCATCATTGCTTCTTTAAACACAAGTATTGATGACAGCAACACATCTATCAATGAGATTGCACAGTCAGTCCACTCAACGGCTCAATCCATCAGTGAGCAGACTGAGATGACAGGTAGAATTCAGGAGAGCCTGATGAAATCAGAAACGGAAGCAGAGAATATGCGAGCTGCGTCCGATGAGACTTCCAAAAATATTGAAGAGGGTGTTTCCCTGATTAAAGAATTGAGAGTTCAGGCTGAGGAAACAGCTAAGATTAATCTGGTTACAAAAGAAGCAACGATGAAGCTTGAGACCAGAATCCATGAGGTGGAGGAAATCATCGGTACCATTTTAAATATTTCCGGGCAGACCAATCTTCTTGCGCTGAATGCATCCATCGAAGCGGCGAGAGCCGGTGAAGCAGGAAGAGGATTCTCGGTAGTTGCCGATGAAATCAGAAAGCTTTCCGAGGAGACTAAGGGCTCCACGGAAAAGATTACGGAAATCATCCAGAAGCTGACAGAGGATATCGGCACTGCCAATGAAAACATGACATTGACAGCACAAAAGGTTGAAAAACAGAATGAAATGATTGAATCTGCAGGTGAGAAATTCGATGCCATTCATGAAAATGTGGAGGGACTGATGGATTCCATCCTGAGTATTTCCGGTACCATCAAGGAAGTGGTTTCCGCAAACGGTGTTATCACAGATTCCATCACCAATCTTTCGGCTACCACACAGGAGGTTGCGGCGTCAGCTGAGACCTCCAGTAATATTAGCCATCAAAACGTTGAGCATATGAATAATATGAACGAACACCTTGAGAACATTTTCTCCGCAGCGAATAAACTGAAAGAGAATATGTAAGAAGTTGACAGGAGGCTGTGCCTTGAACGAAAACATTTTTGACCGAATTAGCATGATGGAAGCTTATGCAACCAAACAGGAAAAAGTTATTATCGATTATATTCGGAACAATTCCATCAAAGACATGATTTTGCTTTCTATCACGGAGTTTGCCGAAAAAGTGAATGTGGGAGATGCTACCGTATTACGGTTTTGCCGCAAACTTGGTCTGAAGGGATATTCGGAGTTTCGCTTTTTGCTGTCACAGAATCTGAACAGTGGAGAGGGTGATACGGAAAATGAGGCAGGCAAAATTCTGGAAAATATGATAATGGCTTTAAAGTCCACCTATGATTTGTTGGATTACGAACAGATTAAAAAAGCAGCAGGCTTTATTTTGCAGGCCAGAAATATTTATGCTTTCGGAAGCGGCAACTCCGGGGTCGCAGCACAGGAATTTCGCAATAAGGTTTTGCGCTATGGTCTGAATGTAACCTATTTTTCTGATAGCCATTTTCAACTAATCAGTGCATCGGTCATGGGAGATCAGGATGTTCTGATATTATTTTCCGTAAGTGGT
>JAILPF010000201.1 GCA_024699575.1 Acetatifactor sp.
TGACTTCTAAAATAGGGGTCATTGCGGATATAACTGATATAGTCATTCATGAATCCCATATTCCATTTCAAATCAAAACCAAGGCCACCGTTTTTCAGATTACCGGTAATCATCGGAAAAGCTGTACTCTCTTCAGCTATCGACAAAACTCCGGGGTTTCTTTTTTTCATGATGGAATTCAAATGCTTCATTAATTCGATGGCTTCCAGATTTTCATTTCCACCATAAATATTTGGAATCCATTCCCCGTCTCTCTTTCCGTAGTCCAAATAAAGCATGCTTGCAACAGCATCCATTCGAATACCGTCCGCATGATATTTTTCCACCCAGAACAATGCATTTGCAATCAGATAATTGGAAACCTCCGGTCTTCCATAATTATAGATTAAGGTTCCCCAATGAGGGTGAAAGCCTTGTCTTGGATCTTGATGCTCATACAGGCAGGTTCCATCAAAATTAGATAACCCATAAGTATCTCTCGGAAAATGCGCCGGAACCCAATCCAAAATCACACCAATACCTGCTTTATGTAATTCATTCATAAAATACATAAAATCTTCAGGTGTTCCGTATCTGGAGGTAGGTGCATAATAACCGATTACCTGATATCCCCACGAACTGTCTAATGGGTGCTCCATCACCGGCATTAATTCCACATGAGTGTATCCCATCTCTTTTATATAAGGTATCAGTTTCCCGGCAATTGTTCGATAATTAGCGTATTCTTTTCCGTCGTCAGGTCCGGTAAAAGAACCGAGATAGAGTTCATATACACTCATTGGAACATTTCCGGTTTGAAAATCAGTCCGTTTCTGAATAAATTCTTCATCATCCCATGGGAAATATTCTATATTTGTAACAACAGATGCGGTCTCCGGACGAAGCTGCGATTGATTCCCGTATGGGTCCGCCTTCATGTAGGTCAGCCCACCCTTTAATTTTAGCTCGAATTTATAATTCATTCCAACAGTTACTCCCGGAACAAACAATTCAAAAATTCCGGAATCCCAAAGCCGTATCATCTGATGAACTCTTCCGTCCCAATCATTAAAATCTCCAACGACACTGACTCTTAATGCATTTGGTGCCCAGACTGCAAAAAGTGTACCCTCAATACCATCGACACTTGTCGGATGCGCGCCCAGCTTCTCATAAACAGTATAATGAATACCATGTTTAAATTTGTCGGTATCTTCTCTTGTTATCTGTGGAAGAAAACGGTAAACTTCCTCACAATCATATATAAGTCCGTCCGCTTTGCGAACCTGATAATAGTATTCGGGTATCTCACGGTGAGGAATAAGTGCAGCAAAAAAGCCATCATCGTCTGCAAGTTCCATCTTTATATCGGACAAATTCATCAGTTCAGCCTGTTCTTTATCTTTCCAGCTGAGCGTAACCTGTTTCACACCCGGAAACCAGGCCTGCACAAGGGTTTGACTGCCGATTCGATGGGCACCGAGCAGAGTTTGCGGATTATCACTTTCAGAATATAGAATTTCTTCAATTTTAGGCCAATTCATCAACTTATATAATTTGTTTGTCATGTAAGATACCTCCCCGTTTTCCCTTCGTATGCTTATCCTAAATCATGCAAAAACAAACCACTTCTTAATTTTGGCTCAAACCAGGTTGATTTGGGTGGCATAAGTCTTCCCTCATCTGCTACCGCAAGTAATTCTTCAATAGACGTCGGATACATGGAAAATGCAACCTTCATGTCCGTATGTACGCGGCGTTCCAATTCAGCTAATCCGCGGATCCCGCCAACAAAATCAATTCTCTTGTCATTCTTCGGATCTTCTATTCCTAAAATCGGTCTTAGAAGATGATTCTGCAAAATAGATACGTCCAATCCTTCCACAGCATCCGAACTTCGTATTTCATCTTTTGCTGTGAGGCAATACCATTTATCATTCAGGAACATTCCGAATGAACCTTTTTTCTCCGGTCTGTAAGGTATGGAACCTGCTTCCTTAATTGTAAAACATTCCTTTAGTTTCATCAAGAATTCATCATCACTTAAACCATTTAAATCTTTGACCACACGGTTATAATCCAGGATATGAAGTTCCTCGTCAGGGAACAGAACGGAAAGGAAATAGTTAAACTCTTCTTCCCCTGTATAATCAGGGAATTGTTCCCTTCTCTTTAAGCCGACCTTGACTGCCGAAGCACAGCGATGATGACCGTCCGCTATGTAGATTGCATTAATCTGTTCAAACGCATTTCTGATGGTGTCTATTTTACTGCTGTCAAGGATGACCCATACCCGATGTCCGATTCCGTCATCGCTTACAAAGTTATATTCCGGATGCGTTTTTTTGACTTCAACCACACACTCACGGAGTATTTCGTTTGCATGATAAGTCAGGAAAATCGGACCTGTCTGCATGTTGCAGATATCCACATGGTTGATTCGATCCTGCTCCTTATCTGCTCTGGTATTCTCATGTTTTTTTATAATCTGATTCTGATAATCATCAATGGATGCACAGGCTACAATTCCGGTCTGGCTGCGACCGTTCATCGTCAGCTCATAG
>JAILPF010000202.1 GCA_024699575.1 Acetatifactor sp.
CTCATCCTGCATATCGATATTATGTCCTGCGTCTTAAAAGCTGCGCAACTTATCACTGCCATCATCCACAGTATTTTCAAACTCCAGTATCTTCACATCGTATCCCACTGAGTCGTTCACCTGCACATGAGCAATGTCACCCACCTTTTTGCCTAAAAGTGCTTTTCCAAGGGGGGACTCGTTGCTGATTAATCCTTCCAGAGAATTACCGCGCACAGTTGTAACAATCTTATAAGTCTCCACAAGCCCATCCTCCAGAAATTCCACCTTCACGGTATTATTGATGCCTACTTCATCCTCTGCAGACTCTTCGGAGATAACTCTTGCTGTCTTAATCATTCTCTCCAGATAGCGGATGCGGCTCTCATTTTGATTCTTTACTTTCTTGGCCGCATAATATTCAAAATTCTCACTCAAGTCACCGTGGGCTCTGGCTTCTTTCACATCCTCCAATGCTTTCGGACGTACCACCAGCTTACGGTACTCAATTTCTTCTTCCATTTTTTTAATGTCACTGGGAGTTAATTCATCATTCATAACACATGTTATTCCTTTCAAAAATTATAACTGGATTAAATAAATAATAGTAACACCTATAATAATCTGGATAATTGCGAATCGGTACACAGTCTGTGTATTGGACCAATCCCACACCTTTCTCACGTGATCGTGCAGAGGTGTGCGCACTTTTTTGAGAATTCCAATTTTTAAGAAACGAAGCAGTGCTACCTTGAGCAGTCCCAGGCCACCATCCAGAATCAATACCAACGCAACAGGAATATACAAAAGAGGCGAACCTGTCTTTAAAATGGCAATACTAATGAAAAGGCCCATTGCTCTGGAGCCTGCATCCCCCATCATCAGTTTACTGGGTGTGGCATTAAACCAGAGATAACCCAAAATACATACTGCAAACAGTAAAATCAAGAGCGGAAAGCTTCCGTCCACATTTTTGATTCTGTCAATCACATAAATAGTCATCAATGTGATAATTGTAAGAGTTCCGGATAATCCATCCACTCCATCGGAACAGTTCGTTACATTCACAGAAGTCCACACAAGTACCACGGTCAGTACACCAAACAGGATGGGTGAAAGTTCAAATCCTTTGTGAAAGAGTGAGAGTTCCACATAAGAAGTGTTATATTTCAAAAAAGTGAACGCTACCATGGCTGCAACACAGAGGTCAAGGAATCCTTTTTTATATTCCCCCCAGGGATTCTTAGACGCATCGTCCAGAAAACCCGTCATCATGGAAATAGCAATCAAAATCAGATAGATGACCGTCTCGGCCTGAATTGGCACAAACAAGAGAGCAGCTGCCACAAACACCAGGACAAAGATAATTCCGGCACCTCTTGGCTTTCCGGCTGATAGCTTACCATCATGAGCAAAAGCTCTTCCAGCATCCTTAGGTAAAAACTGATTCAGTCTTCCGGTTGCAATCACCGTAGCAACAAAGGCAAAGAGAATCCCCATGAAAGCGATCAGGGCATTCTGCTCCTCTGAAAGTAACATATGTATCATAATTTCCTCATTTCCGTGCAAGATTAGCGCTATTTGTATTCCTTACATATCCTGCACACTTTATTCAAAACTAACCTTGATTGTAGCACAAAGCAAAGCTCTGTGCAATCAACCCCCGGCACATCTAACCTTCTGTAATGTTGAACTGCTCTCGCAGATTCTTCTCTGCGTCCTCTACCGCCGTTTTAAATCCGGAAGCGGACATACGCATGGCACCGCCTCCCCAGATAATCATCTGTTCCAAAGCGTCTGAAGTCGCCACTGTCACATGGTACGTCTTTCCAATATCATGCACCGTTTTCTCAATATACTGGTCTGCCGTCTCTGCCTCCTTCGTATACACCACATAAATATTGTGGTATTTCTGAACAGAACCGGGATTCCCCTTCACCTTGTACGCATCAAAGACCAGAATCAATGTGCAACCCTGATATCCCTGATAATTACTGCAGATATCCATCAGCTTATCTCTGGCACTGTCAATGTTTCGCGCCGCCAGACTCCGAAGCTCCTCCCACGCAAAAATGATGTTGTAACCATCCACCAGAAGGTATTCCTTCTTTTTAACCGGCTCTGTGGCACGGTAGGGTTTCACATCGCTCGATAACCTTCCACCTTCTGACCTGACGGACGTTCTGTGATATCTTCGATAACGATTGTTATCTTTTTCTTTTGCACCATAGGACTGTCTGAAAATTTCCTCTATTTCTTCCTGGGTAATATAATTAGATGCGCTTGCGTTTTCTCGACCTTGCCGGGACATTGCCTTTAGGGTCTGCGCGCTGAACCCCTCCGTGATTTCCTCATCCTCTTGTCCATCAGGACGCCAGTTGTTCTCTACATGAGCATATTCTTCTACCCGGTCCCAATCCACCAGAAAGCCTGCTCCATGGGCACAGAACACCGAACCGGTAGGATTGCTCACATCAGCTTCCGGAGCGTATGCCACAGCAGTGATTACCTCTTCAGGGTTGTGGCAAGGTTCATACCCACTGACTACACAGGAAAACCGACCCAAACCTCTGGTATAGGATGCCACCTCTCTCTGGTAATCTCTCATGGTTGCCACCGGGGCTGTTCCTGTAAGAACTGCTGTATTTTCCTTCGTGACCGGCGTGTCGAACTTTCCATACATTCTCTGAATATCAGACATCGCTCTGCCAAGATTTTCCACGGGAAGTTCCAGGGTGAAAGAGAATACCGGCTCCAGCAGAACACTTTTACCCTTTCTGAGTCCGTTTCTCACAGCGCGGTAGCACGCCTGTCTGAAGTCTCCGCCCTCCGTATGCTTTTGATGTGCTCTTCCCGCAATCAGTAAAATTCTCATATCCGTGATGGCTGACCCCGTAAGCACTCCCGGATGCTCTCTTTCTTCCAGATGGGTCATAACCAGGCGCTGCCAGTTTCTATCCAGCATATCCTCGCTGCAAAGTGAGGCAAACTGCAGACCGCTCCCCCTCTCCCCGGGTTCTAAGAGAAGATGCACCTCCGCGTAGTGCCTGAGCGGTTCAAAATGGCCGATTCCCACCACCGGCTCTGCAATAGTCTCTTTGTACACAATGCTCCCTGTACCGAAAGATACCTCCATCCCAAAGCGCTCTGCAATCAGGCTCTTTAAGATTTCAATCTGTACCTCACCCATGACCTGCACATGGATTTCTTTTGACTCTTCTTTCCAGACCAGATGAAGCATCGGGTCTTCTTCCTCCAACTGTCTGAGCTTGCCAAGCGCTGTAATGGCATCCACATCATCCGGGAGAAGAATCTGATAGGTCAGTACCGGTTCTAGCTGCGACAGCTCATTCTCAGACTCTTCCCCCAGTCCCTGTCCCGCAAAAGTCCGGGTAAGTCCTGTTACTGCACACACTCCACCTGCCGATACTTCATCCACCGTGGTATACCTGGCACCATCGTAAATTCGAAGCTGATCAGCTTTCTCCTGCCACGCTTCTTCGCCGATTCCTGCACTTTTCACATTATCGACAGGCATTTTTGCCTTCAGTATTCCTCCTGTGACTTTTAAATAAGTCAGTCTGTTGCCGGCTGTATCTCTTCCAATCTTGTACACCCTTGCACCGAATTGTTCCGGATATTCCGATTGAATTGTGTATCTTTGAATTCCCTGCAAGAATTCTGTAACACCCGTAATTTTAAGTGCAGACCCGAAAAAGCATGGAAATATCTTACGTTCCCAGACAGCATCCGGAATACTCTCCTGGCAAATGTTTCCCGACTCAAGATACTCTTCCATCAGTTCTTCGTCGCACATGGAAAGCGCGTCGAAAAACTCCTCCTTGTCCTTTGCTTCCACGCCAAAATTCAGACACTTTTCATCCAGTTCCTCCTGCAGTTCCTCCATCAGACTTAGCTGATTCGTTCCATCCTGGTCCATCTTATTCACAAACAAAAATACAGGAATCTGATAGTGCTTCAATAATTTCCAGAGTGTCTTTACATGTCCCTGTACCCCGTCTGCACCGCTGATGACCAGAATAGCATAATCAAGCACCTGCAGAGTTCTCTCCATCTCTGTAGAAAAATCCACATGCCCCGGGGTATCCAGAAGGGTGATATCAATCTGTTCATAGGACACCTGAGCCTGCTTGGAAAAAATGGTAATGCCCCTGGCACGCTCTAAGGCATAGTTGTCTAAGAATGCATCTCCATGATCCACTCGTCCAAGGCTGCGGATATGACCGCAGGTATATAAAATACTTTCCGCCAGTGTGGTTTTGCCGGCATCCACATGTGCCAGAATTCCCACCACTAATTTTTTATGTTTATCCATCCCGGTTTCATCTCCTAAATTACTTATCTATCAGTATTTCATGATATTTCGGAAAAGTCAAACGAAACCGCTTGTTCATAAATTGTTTGACTTTTTCAGACAAATGTCGTATAGTGTTTGCTGAACAAAATAATAAAACCGCTAGGGGAGCACATCGCTGAGATTGAAAACAGATAACTGTTTTCTAACCCTCATTACTTGAACCGGATAATACCGGCGTAAGGAATGCGTATTCAAATGTCTTTACATATGTTTGGGCATTTGATGACCGATGCTGTCCCTCCTCGCGAAAACGAAGGAGGATTTTTTTATGCTTTACAATGTAGTCGTAAACGATTGGGGCGAGACAACCTATGTCCCCACCACTCTTGGCAACGTCCTGTTAGGAGTTGTCATCGTTGCTTTACTTGCTGTCGCAATGGTTTTTGTCAAGAAAAACACCCAAAAGCTCTCTGTTAAGCAGCTTGCCTTCTGTGCAGTTGCTATTGCCCTCGGAACCGTTTTTTCCAACATCAAACTGTTCCATTTTCCCACAGGCGGATCCATCACTCTGTTTTCCATGCTGATTATCTGTCTTCCCGGTTATTGGTTCGGCTTAGGTGCCGGAATTCTTACCGGGGTTGCTTACGGTATCCTGCAGCTTTTGATTGATCCCTATGTATTATTTCCTATGCAGCTTGTCATCGATTATATTCTTGCATTCGGTGCATTGGGACTCTCCGGTCTGTTCTCCAATTCCAAAGCAGGACTGTTAAAAGGGTACTGCGCAGGAGTTTTCGGACGTTTTGTTTTCGCTGTCCTCTCCGGGTGGATTTTCTTCGGTGCATACGCATGGGAAGGTTGGAATCCGTTCTTCTATTCCCTTGCATATAACGCAATCTATATCTTTGCAGAAGCAGCTGTCACTATTGCTGTCCTGCTGCTGCCCCCGATGAAACAGGTCACTGCAACCGGCAAAAAGCTGGCAACCGAATAACATCATATTTGTATAAATATGCACCACCAGGCGCACTATGTATAAGATAAGGTCGCGGAACAATCGTCCCGCGACCTTTCTATATCTGAGTTTTATACTTCTCCAATTCCTGAACATACAATTCACCGAAATCACTCAACAGATGCTTTTTCTTCACGATATATCCAATGGTGAGTGGGTCCTCCTCTTTCAGTTTGATTGACACAAAAACATCTTTCAGCGCATTACTGTCTATCATCATTCCCGTTCCAATGGCGAAACCATTTAACATGGTTATGATTTCACAGGAGGTTGCCCTGTCATTAGACCGGATAATTTTCTGAAACTCATAGCCTGACAAAGCTTCCTCCGACAAATAAAACTCGGTAGCATTCGTCTGATCAAATGTCACGCAAGGGTATTCCTTTAACTCTTCCACAGACAATTCTTTTTTGTGCGCCAAGGGATGGGACTTACTCAGATAAGCGTATGTATCACAGACCATCAAGGGATGAAAATCCAGTTCGTACTCCCGAAACAGCTTGTTGATAATGTTTTTGTTGCCACCCGTGTATGCGAGAACACCAATCTCACTCTTGTAGTCTCTGACATTCTGTAGCACCTTATCTGTTCTGGTCTCCTGTATCAGATAGGAAAAGGAACCGGCATTTCTTTTCTCAACCGCATTCACAAAGGCATGAATTGCAAAAACATAATGTTGTGTCGAGATGGTATAGTAATCTTTTCCATCCCCGGCATTTAAATATTTGTGTTCCACAAGCTCATATTGACTTACCGCCTGCTTTGCAAAGCCAAGAAATTCGTTGCCTTCCTCGGTCAGTTTGATTCCTTTATTGGTTCGGTCAAAAATTCTGATACCCAGTTCTTCTTCCAGATCCCTGATTGTCGCAGACAATGCCGGCTGAGAGACATATAGTTTCCCGGATGCCTCACGCATGGAGACTGAAGTCGATATGGCAACTACATATTTTAACTGTAAAATCGTCATCTGCTAATCTCTCCTTTATGTGAAAGTACAATTCTTTTGCAGAACTGATTTGTCACGTGAATACATATTGGTGGGAGCCGTCGATGTCCACCTCACTGATTTCACACTTGAATACTTTTCTGATGATGTCGCTTTGCATGCACTCCTTCACCGTCCCGGTTCCCATTATTTTTCTGTCATCCATGACAACTATGTTGTCCGAAATCTGCAAAGTCTGGCCTAAATCGTGCAAGACCAGAATAATTGTTTTCCCTCTTGCTTTCAGCTTTTTCATCAGCTGATACATTTCCCTCTGCGCCGGGAAATCCAGATAATTCATTGGTTCGTCCATCACCATGTACCGACTGTTCTGGGCCAATTGCATCGCCAGATAAACTCGTTGCTGCAATCCGCCGGACAATTCGCTGACCAACTGATTCCTATAGTCATACAGTGATACAAATTCCAGTGCATCATAAACTGCCTTTTCATCTTCCTCGCTCATTTTTCTGGAAAATCCCATATAAGGGAATCTGCCATGCTCCACAAGCCCTTTCACTGAAATACTCGGTGAATTTTCTCTGAGCTGTGGGAGAAAAGACAGGCGTTTTGCCCTTTCTTTATACGAAAGTTCCAGAAAGGATTGCCCCTCCAGCAGAATTTGACCGGAAACCACTTTACTGATACCGTTTAACGTCTGCAAGAGCGTTGTCTTACCACATCCATTTGGCCCGATGATGGAAGTGATTTTTCCTGTTTCGAATTCCACTGATATATTCTTTAAAATTGACGTTTTTCCAACATTGATATCCACATTCTTAAATTCAAGCATTGACTCTTCGCCCTCCTTTGCGCATGAGAAGATAAAGGAAGAAGGGGCCACCCGTCAGGGAAAGGATAATTCCGACCGGCAATTCAAAGGGAGAAAAGACTGTTCTACTGATGAGATCGGAGACCAACACCAGGATAGCCCCCAAAAGAGCGGATGCCGGGATCAACACTCTGGCATCATGCCCGAACAAATACCTGCAAATATGGGGGACGATTAATCCGACAAAGCCAACCAGTCCCGCAAAGCTCACTACAAATCCCGCAAGAGCGCTGGCAATCACCACAAAGATAAATCGGAATAAATGGACCGGAAGCCCTACCGCATTTGCCACACCATCTCCAAGTGCCAGGATGTTTAGAGCTTTCGCAATAACCGTTGCCACCAAAACGCCAACCACAATCCCGACCGCCGGATATTTTATCGCCTTCATCGTAACCCCCGCCAGGGAGCCAATCAGAAATTGTGTCGCATTTACACTGACATCCGTATCCAAAATCTTAATCATATTCATTCC
>JAILPF010000212.1 GCA_024699575.1 Acetatifactor sp.
TCCACTGTCTCTCCTTTTTGGAGACGGCTCCAACAAGGCATAGGAATACCACTCTCAACTGCTTTTTTACGGTTAAATCGACCTGCTCTGTCTATACCAAGGCTATATCCATAGCATAACACATTATGGTTTACCTTAAAAGCATCAATATAAAATCCATCAAAAGAAAATCTTTGCTGTGGCTCACTAATTTCCATACACTCTATTGGAAATGGGAGTTCCGGGGCAATCACTCTTAGAGCTGCCACTACCTTATTTAACCCTTTGGGTCCAATCAGCAAAAGTGGTTCTGTTCGTTCTGCATTACCCATCGTGAGCAACATCCCCGGCAAACCACTGATATGGTCGGCATGATAATGGGTAAAGCAGATAATATCAATAGGCTTGGGGCTCCAGCCTTTTTCCTTCAAGGCAATCTGGGTTCCCTCACCGCAGTCAATCAATATACTTTTTCCGTTATATCTCATAATCAGGGACGTCAGCCACCTGTAGGGCAGGGGCATCATTCCTCCTGTTCCCAGCAAACAAACATCTAACATATATTCTCTTTCTCTGTCAAAGCAGCTCCTTCTCCGTACTTTCCTCTACAGGAATCCGAAAACCTGCAACAATCTTATCGTAGCAGTCCTCGCACAAATCAAAGCGATGCCGCAACGTATCCTTTCCGGAAAAATAGCCGAAAAGATAGTCCGCTGAGAAGCATCCCTCCTTGATATATCCGTCTTTTAATTGTAACCTTTTTTCGCAATTATTGCAAACAACTTGTACTAATTGATTATTTTCATATTTGCGCATCTTACCCGTTTCCTTTCAGGACTTGTACTCTTCATCAGTTCCACATCCATTATAAACGCAAAGTCCTTATCATAGGGATGGGAATTACTGCCTGCGCCACATAATCACTGCATCTTCCACGGGTCTGTCATAGAATCCCGGCCGAATTCCCTCCGAAACAAATCCAAGCTTCTCATATACATGAATTGCAGCGGCATTTCCTGCACGCACCTCCAGCGTATACGCTTCTATGCCTGCCAGATCTCCAAGCTTTAACAAATGAGTGAGCATCTGATTTGCAATCGATTGATTACGGTATTTTTCATCCACCATCACACGGTCAATATCTCCTTCACCGCACACATTTATCATCCCGCAAAAACCGACAATCCGCCCGTTTTCCAACGCAACCAGATATAGATAATAGTCTTTGGTAAGAAGTTTTTCATAATCACTTCGTGACCATGGTCTGGTAAATATTTTTTCATCTAGTGCGCTCACTTCCTCAATATCTTCCGCGCAAAAAGGTCTGATTAACAATTCCATAGGATCAGCCTCACTCTTTCAGGTTCCGTTCCGCCTGGCTCTTCCTCAGATATTCCGGCTGATGGTCTCTGGCACTGACAACCCTTCCCTGTTCATAATATAATGCACCGAGGGTTGCCACACTGGCTGCACGCTGTCTGTTGCTCCCTGCGGGGGCCAAGCGATATGGCACCTGCAAATTCTGCTGAATCGCCTCACGGTAAACCGGCACTCCATCTCCCAGGAAAATAACACATCTTCCCATCCGGTTGAGAGCATCAAGCAGTTCCCGTATATCTTCTGCACACTGTTCCTGTACTACCTGCAGTTCCATTTTTTCACCGTCAGCAGTAAATTCATAGATTCCTGTATAAACCTGATTTCTTCTGGCATCCATAATCGGGCAGATTAAGTCTGCGCTTCCCCACAGGTTAAAGGCAAGTCCCTCCAGCGTCGGCACCTCCACTAACGGCTTATTCAGCGCAAGTCCAAGTCCTTTCGCAGTCGCCGCTCCGATTCGAAGTCCTGTGAAAGAACCGGGGCCTGCCGAAATCGCAATTGCATCTACAGACTCCAAGTCCAAATCAATCATCTGCTTCACTTCATCCAACATTGGAAGCAACGTCTGGGAATGTGTTTTCTTATAATCAGTGGTATACTCCGCTCTGACAATTCCGTCTTCAACAACTGCCACACTGGCAACCAGACCGGAGCTTTCCAAACCTAATATTTTCATCTTTTCAATGCACCTCTTTACTACACGGTTTCCACCGTAATTCTACGATAGTCAAAACCTTTTTCCAAATCTTTCTCAATTGTAATACGCTGATAATGTTCCGGCAGAATCTCTTCTATCAGATTCGCCCATTCAATCAGGCTTACTCCGTCACCATATATGCAGTCCTCATATCCTATCTCGTCCATCTCCTCCACATCACCGATTCGATAAACGTCAAAATGATAAAACGGGAGTCTTCCCTCTTCATACACCTGCAAAATTGTAAAAGTCGGGCTGCTCACAGGTCCTTCAATTCCAAGCCCTCTGGCAACCCCCTGGGTAAATACGGTTTTCCCGACTCCCAGATCTCCTATCAGCGTGTAAACCTCTCCCGGTTTACACTCTCTGCCTATTTTCTCACCGAACGCAAATGTTTCCTGCGCACTTTCGGTCTCGATTATGGTTTTCATATCTCTCTTTCCTCTTAAAAAACTTACGCACGAATCTTTACCTTTTGGGGAGGCATATGTTTCGATATCATCTCAATCACATATGTTTGCTTATCTCCCAACTGATTCTTCGGAAAAATCGTAGCATTAACCGGCGAAGTATAAACAATAAGACTGCGACTTGTGGAAACAGCCTTAACCATATCCCCCCAGCTTTGTGCATCCGAAATTTCTCCTTGCGAAATAGTAATTCCTTCCTCATTCAACAGATAATGAAGCGACTCACTGAATGATTTATTCATCAGAACCTGTTGCCTACTCTTGATAAAAAGTGTCCACGGAAGATAAAGCAGCAGGGCAATTCCACCGATTAAAAAAATCCACTGCTTCGTCAAAAAAGCAGTCACTATCATCACTGCTCCAAGAGTACTTCCCATAATACCGGATGGTTTGTGATAAGAATGCATCAGCATAAAATCATATAAATCTCCGGCCGTAATTTTGATATCCAGTTCTACCACTGCTCTTCTCACCTTTCCCGGTTTGTCACCCGAAAAAGCACCTACATCGTAGGTGCTTTTTTAGTTACTTATATTATAAAGTTTTTCATATAAAATGCAAGGACAAGTTTCCTACTCGTGACGCAATGCATCTATCGGGCTCAAATGCGCTGCTTTTCTCGCCGGGTAGATACCGAAGAACAGTCCCACTGCTGAAGAAAAAGCACTGGCTCCCAGCACCGTCGTTATTTTCACTTTTGCGGAGAATCCAATCAGCGCGCAGATACCGTATGCACCTGCCACACCGATGGTTATGCCAATCAAACCTCCAAGCAATGTAATGATTGCAGATTCAGATAAAAACTGCAACAGAATAGATCCTGTTCTTGCACCCAGTGATTTTCTGATGCCGATTTCCCTGGTTCGCTCCGTAACAGACACCAGCATGATATTCATAACACCGATACCGCCTACCAAAAGGGAAATCGCAGCCACAAACACCACAAATATGGTAACATAATCCAACACCTGATTAATCTGACTCATATAGTCATTAAAATTCTCTATACCGATTACATCTTTTCCGCGGACATCATGTCTGTTTTCCATAAGTCTCAGAGAATCTCTTGCAACCTGGCCGGCATATTCCGGTCCTTCGCTGATAATCAAAAGATCATTGTAGGTCACATAAAACCCATACGCTGAGCCGAGAATCGATAAGGGCATCTCCACCTGAACGCGATCTGATGTGTTAAAACCATTCAGTAAAGAAGCGTTATCCTGTCGGATACCAACGACTGTAAATTCCTGACTCATCCCAGAAATTTCCACGTCAAAGCTCATTCCGACAACATCCGTTGTTCCAAATAACAGACGCGCGCTGTTTTCCGTAATGACACACACTTTTCGTTCCGCATAATAGTCACTGTCCGTAAAATATCTTCCTTTGACAATGGGGTCACTGCTGGAATACTGCATGCCGCTCATTCCCAGATTGCCCTGTGCATAAAACGTTCCTTTTCGTCCGGTGGCGGTTCCTCCAAATCCCGCCTCAGGCGTAACTGCCTTTACATTCGGGACTTTTTCCATGATAGCTTCCACGTCATCCTCCGTGAATTCCACCCTGATTCCCTCATCATTGTCCCCGTAGGAATAAATATAAATCTGTCCTCCGGCCATGGCATTCAGTTCATCATTGATTCCTCCCTGAACACCGTTTCCAATAGAGATAATCATGATAACGGAGGAGATTCCGATGATAATACCCAGCATCGTCAGGAAGGAACGTCCTTTATTGCTCTTGATATTCATCAGAGCAATCTTGATATATTCCCAAATCTGTGCCATATTGCTCCTCCTGTAGTTACATTTCCGGAATGACGGTTACATTCATTCCTTCCTCCAAATCACCCATTGCATTTGTGATAACCTGTTCCTCTTCGGTGATTCCCTCCAGAATTTCCACATATAAATCCGAACTGATACCGCATTTAATGTCGCGTCTTGCTGCCACACCATTCTCACAAACATATACAAAGTCACCGTTCTTGTCAGCATTGATTGCTTCGACGGGGAGCAAAATTGCATCCTTTGTGCTTCCTACTGCCACTTCCAGTTTCGCATCCATTCCCAGAATGATGTTTTCATCCGGATTCAAAATATGTGCCTCCACACCTACCATAGGCGTACCGGAGGTATTGGCCGATGCCATTCTGTCAATCTTGGTAATCTCGCCCTGATAAGAATGCCCCAGAATTGTGATGTCTGCCTGCTGTCCGATCTGTAATTTTTCCAAGTCATGTTTGGATGCCTGAAATGTAACCTTCACCTGTTCACTGCTCTGTAAAGTGAGCACCTGTGCACCCTGTGCAAGCGGTGCTCCCGGCAGCACACTGCAATCGGTTACAATTCCATTAAATTCTGCGCGGATTCCGTTCCCCGCGATCTCGTAATCCTCCTGCGCCTCCTGATAGCTCATTTCGGAGAGCTGTTTGTCAACAGAATATTGAGTCTTCTGATAACCATCAAGCACACTCGCTTCACTTCCCGACTTCTGAGATTCCATTCTTGCTTTATAGCTCTCATATTCCGCAATCAATTCCTGAGTATCCGAAACCTTCTCGCCTGCCTGTTCCTGTGCTTTGGCGTTTTCTTCCAATTGTCTGTTCAGGTCATTGATTTGATTTCGCAGACTCTGCGCCTCCGCAGAGTCGGGAGCATTTTTTGCTATCAATGCAAGCTCATCATTTAAGCCCAACATTGTAGATTTGATTTCACTCCCCTTTGCCACCTTTTTTTCATAATCTTTCTGCAAGGTCTTCAGGTATGTCTTATTATCTGCAATCTGCTGTTTCAGCACCTCAAGATTGGTATTTGCCTCCACCAATTTTTTCTGATTATCAGTGTTGGTTGAAATAACCTCCTGATACACAGCGCCACTCTTCTTATTTTGAAGCTCGGCCTGTTTCAGGATTTCCTCCTGGCCAATCATATCATAGCTTACAAGAAGGTCTCCCTGGTTCACTGCATCCCCGGCGTTTACAAGCACCTGGTCTACATTACCGCTTACGGGTGAAAATACTACTTTCACAACCTCACTCACCACAGTTCCGCTGTTGGAAAGGCTTTCTTCGAGATCTCCTCTGGTGGCCTGCGTAGTATTTACCATCACTACCGCATTGGATGAAGCATTGCGCCCAGCAAGCCAAAGAACTACAGCAATCACAGCAATTACAATCACAAAAATAATCCATTTACGTCCCTTTTTTCTTCCGTTTCTTTTTTCTTTTTTTATCTCTTTATTTTTTATCTCTTTATTTTTCATCTTACGCGCTATGCCTCCCTACCTGAATCAGATTCTATGCAACCGTCTTTAATCTTTATAACACGCTTTGCCTGCGCTGCAATCTCATTATCATGGGTAATCAAAATTACCGTTCTTCCCTCATCATGGAGTTCCCGAAGAATTGCAAGGATTTCCTGCGTGGAATGGGAATCAAGATTACCGGTGGGCTCATCAGCCAGAATGACCGGCGGCGCCTGAGCTATCGCACGTGCTATCGCAACTCTCTGCTGTTGCCCTCCGGACATTTCGGATGGCTTATGATCCATTCTGTGTTCCAGCCCGACTTTCGCAAGTGCCGTCTCAGACAGCTTCACTCTTTTCGTCTTTCCCACGCCTCTGTATATCAATGGAAGTTCTACATTTTCAAGCGCTGTCAGATTCGGAATCAAATTGAACCCCTGAAAAATAAATCCAATCTCTCTGTTTCTGATATCCGACAATTCATTATCGCTCAATTCAGATACATTCTGACCATGCAATATGTATTCACCGCTTGTGGGCACGTCCAGACATCCCAACATATTCATCAATGTGGACTTCCCGCTTCCAGACTGTCCGATGATTGCTACGAACTCGCCTTCGTCAATGGTGACATTCACATGATCAAGTGCCCTGACTTCATTTTCTCCGGGGTTGTAGATTTTGCTGACATCCCGGATTTCCACAAGTGCACCCATTTTTATTCTCCCTTCTTATACTGTATCACTGTACTGTTCGCATAATACAATGATATTATGCGTTTGTCAATACTATTCACAAAATCTTAATAAATATTCATTAATAAATCG
>JAILPF010000219.1 GCA_024699575.1 Acetatifactor sp.
TACCAACAGACCAAATGATAACACTGGCTCTGTTGTAATCTCTGGTAATCAGTTCTCTCAACTGATTCTCGGCATCTTCGTAAGTTTTTTCTCTTTCAAAACGAATTGCCCAATATACAGGAATCTCTTCCCACAAAAGCATACCCATTTCATCGGCAAGCTTTGCCATGTTTTCATGATGAGGGTAATGTGCCACTCGCATAAAATTGCAGCCAAGCTCTTTTGCCAGTTTGATATTCTCGATTCTTTCTTCCTCGGACAATCCCTTGCCGTTTGCTGCACTGTCCTCATGGCAGCTGATACCGCGCAGATAGATGGATTTACCGTTTAAGAGAATCTCGCGATTCTTAACCCTGATTTCTCTGAATCCCACTCTGTCGCTCACTTTATCACCGGCACAGGACAGTTCCACATCGTAAAGTTTCGGAGTTTCCGGAGTCCACAATTCGGGTGATGCCTCAAACACAATCTGTCCAACGCCATCTTTCACCGCGATTTCCTCTGCGACATTCAACTCTGCAATCGTAAGTTTTGCAGTAGCATTTACCTTCTCAGACAAGGTCAGATTTGCACTGATTTTGTGGAAAGTTCCATCGGGTTCAAGAGCTATTTTAAAATCCCTGATAAAAATCTTCGGCACACGTATCAATTCAATATCACGATAGATTCCACCATAGTTAAACCAGTCTGTATTCTCGGTCGGAACCTGTTCCGGTCTTCTAGTGCTGTCCGCCTGAATCACGATTCTGTTATATTCTTTCAAATACCCTGTCACATCAAAAAAAGCAGGTGTGGAACCGCCTCTGTGCATTCCTACATATTCTCCGTTGATAAAGACTCTGCA
Organism: Acetatifactor sp.; assembly: GCA_024699575.1. Classification (GTDB taxonomy): domain Bacteria; phylum Bacillota; class Clostridia; order Lachnospirales; family Lachnospiraceae; genus Acetatifactor. The sequence goes on from JAILPF010000219.1 coordinate 845, forward strand.
CAGATAATTGACTGCACCGATTTTCAGATAGACGTTTTCCTCCTCTGAACGATACATAAACTTTCTGGTAAAAATCATGCTTCCGTCGTAAATTTTATACTCAGGAGCAACCGTATTCCAGGATGCAGGCAATTCCATAATCGGCCACTCATCAAAGGAGTAATCAATGGGAACGGTATATCCATGCTCATCCACATAACGCTCCTTAAACCATTTCTGGCGCACACAGGTATCGTACTGGTCCACTGCATAATGCCACTGGCCGTTTAAGGATTCTTTCTTCCTGCCCCCTTCAAAAACCATGGTTTCTGATGTCGCCTGTTTTCCCTCATACTGCTCTGTGTAATCCTCCAAATGAATGTCGGACATATATTTCTTTTCTTTCTTTGTGCTCATAAATGACCTCTCAATTAAAAATGAAAATAACGCATTGCATTGCGGTAGCTGATTCCCTCAATTATTTTGCGAAGCGCTGCATCATCATTCGGATACTCTCCGTTCTCTACCCAGGAGCCAATCAACTCACAGAGAATTCTCCGGAAATATTCATGTCTGGTATAGGAAAGAAAGCTTCTGGAATCCGTAAGCATTCCCACAAAATTACCGAGGAGCCCTAAGTTCGCCAGAGATGTCATCTGTTCTGTCATTCCGGCTTTATGATCGTTAAACCACCAGGCTGCGCCATGCTGGATTTTGCCGATACAAGTACTGTCCTGGAAGCATCCCATCACACTACCGATTATAGCATTATCCACAGGATTCAGGGAATAAAGAATTGTCCTGGGAAGTGCATCCTGCTTTGCAAGCACATTCAAAAAACGTCCAAGTTCCAACGCGGATGTCTGATTGTCGATTGCATCGATTCCCGCATCCGGTCCCAACGCATCAAACACTTTGCGATTCAGGTCACGCTGCACACCGAAGTGAAGCTGCATTGCCCAGTTTTTTTCACTATAGCCTTTACCTAACTCTGTCAGAAATGCTGTTTTGAATTTGCGTTCCTCTGTGGAGGTAAGCGCTTCCCCTTTCAGGCTCCTTACAAAAATCTGCTCGACCTCTTTTCCGTTGCAGGCTCACACATGACATAAGAAAGTCCATGATCAGCCACCTTGCATCCCATCTCATCAAAAAAGTCCATGCGAAGCTTCAATGCTTCCATCAGTTTTTTAAAGGAATCGATCTGTACACCGCTTGCATCACTTAATTTATTCAAATAGTCAGCATAATCCGGCTTTTCCAGATTCATGGCTTTATCCGGTCTAAAAGACGGTAATACCTTTACTTCAAAACCCTCTTCCTGTAGTTTTCTATGCCATTCCAAAGTATCCGCCGGATCGTCCGTTGTGCAGATTACTTTCACGCCGGACTTTAAAATAAATTTTCTGGGGGAAAGCTTTTCCTCTCTCAATTTCGTATTGCATAACTGCCACACAGCCTCTGCGGTTTCCCCATTTAATGCACCTTCATATCCAAAGTAACGTTTCAATTCCAGATGGCTCCAATGATAAAGGGGATTGCCGATGGCCGCCTCCAGTGTTTCTGCCCATTTCTGGAATTTCTCACGGTCGGAGGCATCTCCTGTAACAAATCGTTCCTCCACCCCATTCGATCGCATCTGTCTCCATTTGTAATGGTCAGCATACAGCCAAATCTGAGTAATATTATCGTAAGGGATATCCTCATATATTTCTCTGGGGGACAGATGACAGTGATAATCCACGATGGGCATTTTCTCGGCAAAATCATGGTAAAGGTGTTTTGCCGTTTCGGTTGTCAGCAGAAAATCCTCATCCATAAATTTTCTCATCGCTGTACCCTCGCACCTGCACCGCCCATGATTGCTTCCACTTCTTTCTTGCTTGCCATGGTAGTATCACCGGGTGTAGTCATAGCCAATGCACCGTGTGCCGCACCGTAATTCACTGCTGTTTCTGCGTCCTGGGTAGTCATCAATCCATAGATCAAGCCGGAGGCAAAGGAATCTCCTCCACCCACACGGTCCATAATCTCCAAATCCTTATAATCCTTTGCCTTGAAGATTTCTCCACCGGCCCAGCAGAGTGCGCTCCAATCGTTGACTGTAGCTGTCTTAACCTCACGCAGAGTGGTAGCTACTGCCTTGAAGTTCGGATATTCTTTCACCGCATTGTTGATCATCTTCTTGTATCCTTCGATATTAAGCTTCTTAAGATTCTCATCATTGCCTTCGATTTCCAGACCAAGGCATGCAGTAAAATCTTCCTCGTTGCCAATCATTACATCCACATACTTAGCAATCTCTTTATTGACCTCTCTTGCCTTTTCGATGCCACCGATGGCGCTCCACATGGAGGGTCTGTAGTTTAAATCATAAGAAACGATTGTACCGTATTTTTTCGCTGTTTTGATTGCCTCGATTACTGTCTTGCAGGACTGTTCAGAAAGAGCAGCATAGATTCCGCCTGTATGAAGCCATCTTACACCAAGAGTTCCAAAGATGTATTCAAAGTCAAAATCTTCCGGTGTTGCCTTGGAGATTGCAGTGTTTGCTCTGTCTGAGCAACCAACAGCTCCGCGAATGCCAAAACCTCTCTCTGTAAAATTCAAACCGTTTCTACAAACTCTGCCGATACCGTCCGTAGGCATCCATTTAATCAAAGAGGTATCCACACCGCCCTGCAAAATGAAATCTTCCATCAGTTTACCGACCTCATTGTCAGCAAATGCGGTAATAACCGCAGTTTTCAGGCCAAAACATCTGCGCAAACCTCTCACAACATTATATTCTCCACCGCCTTCCCAGGCGCGAAAACTTCTTGCTGTACGGATTCTTCCCTCTCCCGGATCAAGGCGAAGCATAACTTCTCCAAGAGACACAGCGTCATATGTACATTCACTCATAGGTTTCAAATTCAGTTCCATGATAATTTTCTCTCCTCTATCCTCTGATTTCTTTTACAATATCGGCTGCTTCACGGGTCAGCTTCTTGATAGTTTCAAAATCACCCTTCTTAATCAGCTCGCCACTTACCATAAAGCTTCCACCACATGCAATGATACGGTTATATGCAAGATAATCTCTCACATTTGTAGCATTGATTCCACCGGTAGGCATAAATTTCACACCTACATAGGGAGCTGCAATCGCTTTAATCATTTTTAAACCTCCAAGAGGTTCTGCCGGGAAGAATTTCACAACCTTTAAGCCTTTTTCCAGCGCAGCTTCAATATCTGTCGGGTTCGCAGTACCCGGAGCAACAGGAATTCCTTTTTCGATACAGTAATCCACCACCTTGGGATTGAATCCCGGGCTCACAATAAATTTCGCTCCTGCATTCACTGCACGATCCACCTGTTCTGTGGTAAGCACGGTTCCTGCACCTACCAACATATCCGGATAGTTTTCACTCATGATACGGATTGCTTCTTCTGCTGCATCGGTTCTGAAAGTAACCTCCGCGCAGGGAAGTCCCCCTTCCATCAAAGCCTCAGCAAGAGGTTTCGCATCCTTTGCATCTTCTAATCCCACTCCCGGAATAAATCCGATTTTTTCAAAT
>JAILPF010000373.1 GCA_024699575.1 Acetatifactor sp.
AGCTTATGATATAATTCATATATTCAATTAAAGCGCTACACTACATCAAAATGGAGATTTTTATGAATAACTCTGGCGAATCATCCCCAAAATTATATCAAACCATCATAGATTCCCTTTTGGACAAAATTGATGCAAATCAGTTTTCCTTTGAATTACCGTTCTGTACCGAAAAGCAACTCATGGAAGAATTCGGGGTTAGCAGAATCACAGCCAAGCGTGCAATCACAGAATTGGAATATCAAGGAATTCTATATCGCAAAAGAGGTGTCGGTAGTTTTGTTGCACGCGATATTTATCAAAAACGTGCCAAAAAGCAAATCACGCCTTCCGTCTTTGCTTTTCTCCTTCCATTCACCGTTAAGCAAGCAAACATTTTCAATATGATCACAAAAATCAACACAAAAATCAGTTCCTCCAACTGTTTTCTCTCACTTTTTATTACTGACAACAGCAAATCAAAAGAGCAGGCAATTCTAAAGCAGCTTTTGGAACAAAATGTTGCGGGAATTGTTCTCTATCCAACATCGGACAATATTCACCTGGAATTATTAAATCAGTTCGCTTTTCGCGGAGTTCCGGTTATTGTTATAGACCAGCCAATTGCCACACCCTATCTCTACAATATTTTGTGTGACAATTCGACCGGGGCCCAGAAACTCACAGAGCATCTAATCTCACTTGGTCATAAAGAGATTAGTTTTTTCTCCATCGGTAACGTTGTTTCCCTCCCTTCTGTCGCAGAACGACTGGGTGGTTTTTTGAATACTATGCAAAAATTCGGATTGCAAATTAAGCCGGAGTTTATTATTTCCAAAACTACAGACACTTCCCCGGAAGCTGTCTGCGCACAGCTCCAATCACTTATGAATGCCGGTGTCACTGCAATAGTATGTGAAAACGATAGTGCTGCTCATTTATTGATCCAATCCTGTAACGCATTATCGGTAAAGGTACCTGATGATATCAGCATCTGCGGATTTAGTGATGACTACGACGACATTACATCTATTAATCAAAATGAAACTCAAATAGCTGATTACATCGGGGATATCTTTCTGGAATCTCTCACCCCGGAAAGAAAAATTCCCCATAAGATTCTCGTCCCTGCGGATTTGCGCATAAAAGCATCTACAGGTCCATGTCCTATGGGGAAAAATTAATTATTTTGCTGCTTTTTCAAGTTCTTTTTGAAAATTAGTGATAATGCTTCTCGTACCACCGCTGTAGGCCGGGGAGCCATAACCATTAATCACATGAGATATTCCCGGGTTGCCGGTAATCATAACATCACATACATTGATAAGGTTCATACCCAGAACCTCCGGTACTCTCATGGCACAGTATTCCTCCACAACAGCATCCCTGTTGTAGGAATAGATGCCGATGCCATAGGCATTGTGAGTAGCCACATCTAAGTTCACGTAGTAGGAAGCAAAACCGTTCACCTTGCCATCCTCACTCACCCACTCAGACTGCTTCGGCACATCATAGGGAAGTTCGCTCTGATAGAATACCACAGTTCCGTTTTCACCGTTCCACACTGTCTGGTATTCCATAAAGTGTTCTACCATCAGTGCATATATGGTTACATCATCTCCATTGACGATAATTCCGTTTTTCGCATAGTTTGCGGTCCATGACACACCGCTTCCATGATCAGCTCTCCACACCCAGAAGTTATCGCCAACCACATTATTACTGTTAATTATGACGCAACTGTCAACTGATGTATTGGAAGGGGTCACTCCACCGACTCTGAAGAAGGTATCATTTAATACGATAGGATTTGCTGAATGATTTGCCGACGCCCCCTCTTCTCCTACGCGAAGTAAGGTTTCTGACTTTTCCTTCCAGGCATCAAACAAAATTCCTGCTATTCTCACGCCGTCCACATCTGCCACTTCCAGTGCAGGGGTTCCGGCTGTAGGGCGTAAAGTCGCGTAACCGATTCCCAGGAAAATGGTATCGGGATTCTTGATTTCGACAGCCTTATCTATCTCATAAATCCCCGGAGTCAGCAAAATATGCTTTCCTTCTGCCAAAGCCACATTCAGCGTATCCGCAGTGTCTGTGCCCGCATGAGCAACATAAAACTCCGTCAAATCAATCGCCCGTCCGGACTGGTTTTTCCAGGAAATTCCCTTGGTGTCGTATCGGATTTCCGGCAGGTATACCTTATAACCATCCTCGTCCAGGTAAAGAAACGGTTTCTCTGCCTGAATTCCGGTGGTCTCGAGGGTAGTGTATTTGGTGGCCGGCCATGTTCCCAAAGGAGTCTTTCCCTCCTCAATACCTGCAAATACAATATTCCAGTTCTGTCCTGTCCAGTACTTCCAGTCACAGTTTCTGGAAAGCCACTGTTGCTGGGAACCGGAATCTGTCAGGCCATCGATTACGGAGTCAGATAGGAACCCGCCGCTGGACCAGCCATTATTGTCATGCAGGTATAGATTCCCGTTAATCTGCATTCTTCTCATAAAAGTGGCCTGCGACACCGCCCACATCACGTTGTCATCCACCGTCAGGTTGGAAACGCCTCGCCAGAAATTGCAGGTGGCATTATGATTGCCGGCATCTCCCAGCCATGTTGCCGGACAGTTAAAATTCGGGATCACCGTATCAGTAGGCAGAAATCCTAATCCCATTACGTCCATATAAAAGCCCATTTTTGTCTCAATCGATTCATCATAGACACCGGGCTTAAACATCACAGCATATCTTCTGTCGTCAAACTGTGCTCTTTCCATTCTCATGAAAAGCCTTTTCAGCTCACCGTTCACCGTTTCTGCATTATCCTTTGGAGAAAAAATGTAGATATTCTCTCCAAATATTTCCATTTCCTCAGAGTAGCGTTCCGACGGTTCCGATTCCACCTCTCCGTTTACGCTCACAATGCTGTAATAAGGATATGGAATCCCTGCAAAAGTATCTCGTGCATCAAGCTTTGCAACAAGCTTTTCCATTTCAGACTTTGCAATTGTATTCCCGGTAATTGCCTTATCAGTAAGCTCATACTTCTCATCCGTATATCTGCTCTCGCTGATGTAAATGCGATAGCCTGCCGCATCCTCCACTGCATCCCAGGACAACACCTTTTCCTCGTTCTCCTGCGTAAAGTGAAGGTTTGCCGGAGTCGAAAGTTCTGTCACCGCGCTGCCATCAGCCGCCTTTTTCTCAGGATTTCCTCCACAACCTGCCAGCGCAAGCATCAGTATTCCGCTTGTCATAAGCAGCAAGCAGTTTCTAGTCAATTTTTTCATAGTAGTCCTCCATACTTGTACATTTGTCCCACTAAGTATACCACTGCTTCTGTGCTTCGTGCATCCTAAATATTTGTCTCGTTAGATATTGACCGGCAACGATACAGTAAACACGCTGCCTTTTCCCGGTTCGCTCTGCACCTCAATGGAGCCATCACACAATTCTATGATTCTTTTCACCAGAGTTAATCCCAATCCGTTTCCCGGTGTCGCATGTGACAGGTCCCCCTGATAAAATTTATCAAATATATGTTCCATCGTCTCACTGTCCATTCCGCATCCGTTGTCTTCTATCCTGTAGCAGGCATTTTCGCCGTCTTTCCACAGTTGTACCTTTATTTTCCCCGACACTTCTGTATATTTGATGGCATTATCAAGAAGATTAATCCATATCTGATGGATCAAATCCTTCTCCCCCAGAATTTCTATTCCATCCTCAATA
>JAILPF010000350.1 GCA_024699575.1 Acetatifactor sp.
ATGCAGAGATAAAGGAAAAGAATGCAGAGATAAAGGAAAAGAATACAGAGATAAAGGGAAAGGATGCAGAGATAAAGGAAAAGAATGCAGAGATAAAGGAAAAGAATGCAGAAATAAAGGAAAGGGACGAGGAACTGGAGCAAGAAAGATTGAAAAGCGCACAAAAAGAAGAAGAATTGGAAAAGCAACGTAGGGAAAATGCAAAACAGGCGCAAGAATTAGAGCACCTAAAGGAGCTTTTGGCACAAGCAAAACAGGAAAATGATTGAGGATAGTTATAGCTTTACGCAAATGAAAAAGAACGGGAGATAGAGTGCATGTTTTATTTTCTCTTACAACCTATAGTGATGTACAATGGCATATTGATTTTAGCAGCGGTGATACCGGCTATCTTTTTGATGATAAAGGTGTACCGTTCAGACAGGCTTGAAAAGGAGAGTGCTTTTTTACTGTGGAATCTTGTAAAAGCAGGTATTTTGTCTTCTTTACTTGCACTTGTGGAGGAAAGAATATTATCTATGCTTTTAAACCGGATGGTTTCGGCAACCTCCCCTCTTTATAATTTGATTCTTTATTTTGGAATTGTAGCTTTAGCTGAGGAAAGCTCAAAATATATTTTTATGAAACGGGAAACCTGGAGAAATCCGGAGTTTGACTGCCAATATGACGGAGTTGTTTATGCGATATTTGTTTCCCTTGGCTTTGCCTTGTGGGAAAATATCAGCTATGTCATGATGTATGGGCTGGCTGTGGCAGCGGTACGAGCAGTTACGGCTATCCCGGGACATGCCTGCTTTGGCGTTTTTATGGGGATTTTTTATGGTATCGCCAAGAAGCAGGATTATAAAAGGCGAAGTACAGCCTCAGCGATTTTACGGTTCTTTGCCGTTATCATTCCGGCACTTTTACATGGTGCGTATGATTACATTGCAACGATGGAACAGCAACAAAGCGGATGGTATTTTTGTGGTTTTGTTGCAATCCTGTTTTTTATCACCTATCGGTTGGTGGGGAAAAGTGCAAAAGCTGACCGGAGGATTGCATAACAAACGGGAGATAAGTAAGAAAGGAGAAGGGAAATATGGAAGAACAAATGAAAAAGATTGGGCGCCAGATGGGAATACGAATGGGGTTGTTGATGAGCTTTTGCCTGGCGCTGGTGGGAACACTGACTTCGGGGCATTTTACTCCGATAGGCTTTTTACTTAGTTTTGTGATAAGCTCTGTAATCAGCATACTGATTGGCTTTTTGATACCGGTAGGGAAAGTTTCCGGAAGTATTTGCAAAAGGTTAAAGCTAGAGCCGGGCAAGCTTGCTACAAGATGTGTGGAAAGTCTGATTTCCGACATTATTTACACACCGGTTATCACGCTTGCCATGGTAGCATTTGCTTACAATATGGCAATGAAACAAAGCGGTGGCATGGCAGAGATTTCCTTTTTGCCGATGTTTTTACATTCGTTGTTAATCTGTTTTGTTGTGGGTTATGTTTTGATTTTTATTTTCATGCCAATGTTTTTAAAACAGTTGATGCAGAAAAAATAGAAACCTTTGAGAAGGGAAATGCGCGATGGGGGATATAAATCGCAGGAAAAAGAGCAAGACGAGAAAACTTCTGATGTCAAAGAGGTTGCTGTATGCATTCATTTTGATGACAATTGTGCCGTTGTTTGTATTTGCAACGATTCTTTATGGAATTTCCAATCAGGCGATGGAAAACAAGATTAGCAATTATTCGGTTCAAACGTTAAAAGCCGTGAATAAAATGATTGACTATGAATGCGACAAATACGAGCGGACAACCGATTTGATTATGATTAATAAACAAGTGCAAGAGGGGTTGAAAAACTTTGCCGAAATGAATCCGCGGGAAAAGAATGAGTTCATTGTGGATTTAGATAAGGTCATGTCAAATTATATGTCGAACCAGCCCGATATTATGCAAATCTACTTACTGGATACGAGTATGACACCGATTTACAATCAGGGCTGGTTCTATTTTAATCCCGATAAGCTAAAGGAACTGGCGCAAAATTGCCTGTCCGGAAACAATTGGCTGAGTGTATCAGAAGCAAAAAAAGATTATATTATTTACACAAAGCCGGTACAAAACCGGAACGGGCAGGATACGCTTGGTTATATTTCTATCCATATCAATCCGAATGCATTTTTAAATTGTTTTTCGAATATGAATTTGGGAAATGACTCCTGTTTTTTGATTATGGATGCGTTTGGGCATGTTGTAGTGAGTCAGAATGAAGCGTTTGTGTGCGGCGAGGCACCGGACGATACGCTTTTTTCGTTGTGCTCAGATAATCGCACGAATCCGGTCATAAAAAATTATAAAATCTTAAATCGCAAAAATATGGTGGTATATACAAGCACAAAGCTGCAAAAATGGATACCGGTTCTCATGATTCCCAACACGTATTTATATGATGAAAATAAAACATTGACGATTACGATGCTTTTATGCTGCTTGATTTGTATTGTTGTTTCGGTTGTGACTTACATTCAGATTCGCAGGGACATCAATGAACCGATGAAGCATCTGGTAGAACTGGTGCGGAATGCGGCAGACCATGATTTTGACCAGGTGATTTTAGATGACAGCAAAGATGAACTGGGGTATCTGGGGCGTACTTTTGGTCAGTTGATGCAGACAATGAAAAAGATGATGCTGCAAAGCGAAGAGGAGCAAAAGAAACAAAGGGAGTTGGAGCTGAATATGCTGCAGGCGCAGATTAATCCCCACTTTTTGTTTAACACCTTAAATTCTCTCCGATGGTCGGCAATGATGAGCGGAGCAGAAACTGTCAGTAATGGTCTGGCAGCTCTTTCTACATTGCTTTCCAATACGATTATTGATAAAAACCAATATGTCACGATTGACAGTGAGCTTGGTAATATTGAAAGCTATGTTGCCATTCAGCGAATCCGCTACGGCGAGATGTTTGACGTGCGGTATGAAATCGAAGAAGAGTTGAAAAACTGCTATATTATCAAGTTTTTGCT
>JAILPF010000400.1 GCA_024699575.1 Acetatifactor sp.
CGTCAACTGCTTCTTCAGGCTTTTCTCCATCCGGTTCCATATTGCCTTTTTTTTGCCGTATTTACTATATAAGCGCAGACAATCGCGATAAAACCATTCCTGCAGCATCTCATAAATCCGCCCGTGAAAGTCACCGACACAAATACATCCAAGCACCAGCTCTTCACAATCTTTTATATGCATAGTCTTTTTAAGCAGCAGGGATACTTTTTTTTGTCCCTCCTGCCAATAGCTTTCTGCCAGATAGCCCATATACAATTCCTTTCATAATCATGAATGATATTCGTGCGATTATGCACCTTGGATTCGGGTGAATGCCTCAAAAACGGCATTCACCCGGACATGAATTGATAAAATCAGATAAATTGCCCAAAGATATTTGAAAGATCATTAAACAAAACAACAACCATTATCACCATAAAGAACATCAGCCCAATAAAATGAACCATGCCTTCTTTTTCAGGTGGAACCGGTTTTCCTCTGAGTATCTCCAGAACGAGAAACAACAGCCTTCCACCATCCAGCGCCGGAAGTGGCAATAAATTCAGAATTCCCAGATTGACTGACAGCAACATGATGATGTTAAGCATATTCACAAATACATTTTTCCAACCATATCCCTTTGTTGCCTCATACGTCTTACCAACCACATTCACTGCAATTCCGACAGGACCCGAGACATCCTGCCTGTTCACCTTGCCCTGAAGCAGCATACTCAGTCCCTTATATGTGGAAATCATTCCAAATCGCAGTTCATACCAGGCATACCTAACGGTATCAAACCCCTTGATATCCACAAAATCACTGTTGGATATACCCAGCATATAGCGCCCCTGCTCCTCATCATACATGGGTGTAAGCAAAACGGTTCCCTGCTCCTGATTCCTCTCATATGTTACGGAAACACTTCCACCATCGTAGGTCTGATTAAATAACAGAATATCTTCATACAGTTTAATTTTCTCACCATCTATAGCCAGAATTCTGTCTCCGGCACAAAGTCCTGCCGCTTGTGCTGCACCTCCGTCAATGACTTCCGTTGCAACCGGATCTCTCACCGCAATCATGCTGACCATAATCATTGCCACAAAAAAAGCAAGGATAAAATTAAAGAAAGGCCCCGCAATCACAGTAGCAATTCTGGACCAAACCGATGCATGCAAAAAGGAGCCTTCGCTTACTTCTCCTGCTTTCATCTGTAGTCCGTCCTCTCCCTCAAACATACACGCACCACCTATTGGAAACCACTTGAGAGAATATCTGGTATCACCTTTTTGGAAAGAAAAAATATTTGGACCCATTCCAACCGAAAATTCAACAACATGAATTCCATTTGCCTTTGCCAACAGGAAATGACCAAATTCGTGGGAGACAACCACAATCCCGAATATTACAAGAAACAATATCAGTGTCATCACTATAAACTTACCTTTCTTTCTATAAATTCATATACCGCTGCCTCCGTCTGCAAAATTTCCTCCACGGACGGATTTTGAATCACTTTATGTTGTTCCATTGCTGCCTGAATCAATTCAGGGATCTGAAGATATGCAAGCTTTCTGTCCAAAAACAGTCCGACAACCTTTTCATTTGCCGCATTGAACACTGTCGGCATACTTCCTCCTGCTCTGGCAGCCTGATATGCCAGTTTTAATCCTGTAAAGGTCTCCGGATCCGGTTTTTCAAAGGTAAGCTGCCCCAGCTCAAAGAAGTCCACTCTCTTGCCTAGGAGAGTTCTTCTATCCGGGTAAAATAACGCATATTGAATAGGTAATCGCATGTCAGGGGTCCCTAATTGAGCGATAATCGCTCCATCCACATACTCCACCATAGAGTGAATAACACTCTGCGGATGTACAACAACCTGTATTCTGTCCAAGTCAACATCAAAAAGCCATTTTGCCTCCATGACCTCCAGACCTTTATTTACCAGGGTTGAGGAGTCAATCGTGATTTTGCGTCCCATTGCCCAATTAGGATGACGAAGGGCATCTTCCACCTGAATATTTTTCAGCTGCTCTCTGGTACGTCCACGGAATGGTCCGCCTGATGCAGTCAGCAGAATCTTAGAAACTTTATCCTTAGGTTCTCCATTCAAAGACTGAAAAATCGCACTATGCTCACTGTCTACCGGAAGAATGGACACACCGCATTCTCTCGCCAGCGGCATTATTATATGTCCCGCAGTCACCAATGTTTCCTTGTTTGCAAGTGCAATATCTTTTCCTGCCTTGATAGCTGCGATGGTAGGTCTGATTCCAATCATACCCACAATTGCAGTTACCACAATATCCGCCTGTGGCATCTGGGCAATTTCAAGTAACCCCTCCAGACCACATACAATTTTCACAGAAAGATCTCTAACCCTCTCCTGCAAATCTTTTGCAGCTTCCTGCGTCCACATCCCTGCAATCAGAGGATGATATTTTCTAATCTGCTCCTCCATCTTTGCGACACTGGTTCCGGCAGCCAATGCCACAACTTTCAATTCTTCCTGATTATTTTCCACCACATCCAGCGTCTGCGTACCAATGGACCCCGTGGAACCTAAAATAGCAATGTTCTTCATATTGTCCTCTCGTTTCTATCATGCTCCCAGCAGCAATACTGTCAGGAAATAAACCATCGGTGCAGTGACAATCACACTGTCAAAACGGTCCATAATCCCTCCGTGCCCCGGAATCAGTTTGCCGTAATCTTTAATATCATGATTACGCTTAATTGCAGAAGCAGCCAAATCTCCCAGCATACTCATCACTGCTCCGACTGCACAGATAAATGCTATTGCCCAGGCCATGTTCTGACCTGCAATCATCTCTTCCACAAAGAAATGACCATACAATCCGCCGATGAGAGCTGCCCCCAATACTCCGCCTACACATCCCTCCAATGACTTATTGGGACTTAACACAGGGAAAATTTTCTTTTTTCCTATCAGCTTTCCCACTGCGTAAGCACAGGTATCACACCCCCAGGAGCTAATCAGAATCAGCCATACTACATAAATTCCAACGGTAGTCTCTCTGGTCAGATAAATGAAAGACAGCATAACCGGCGCATAGAGAAATGCAAAAACAGAAGCAACCACCTGTTTCGCCTGAAACCTGGGGAAGGTAATAACATACACTCCCATCTGTGCCATAAAAAACATAACAATGCACATGATAAGCCAGATTTCACGACCGGTGTACACCGTTGCATAAACTGACAAATAATATGCTACAATACCTATAAATCCCAGTATTTCCAAAGTGTTCCACTTTTTATCACTGTCTGCACATAAAAGGGCTTTCGTCAACTCTCTGTACCCTATCAGTGAGATGACAAGCAAGGTAATATTCAGAATAATATTTCCAAAACTCAATGTGGTAATTGCAATAATCAACAGCAAAATTCCACTGAATAATCTGGTCCAGAACATAAAATCATTCCTCCTTTAAACCGCCATATCTTCTGTCTCTATGATTATATGCTTCCACCGCTTTTATCAATTCTTCTCTGGTAAATGCCGGCCATGGAACCGGTGTAAAATAAAACTCTGTATATGCCAATTGCCATAATAAGAAATTGGAAACTCTCTGTTCATTACAGGTTCTGATTAACAAATCCGGATCCGGAATCCCTGCAGTATCCAGGGAATCATTCAAAGCAGCTTCATTTACATTTTCCGCAGCAAGCGTTCCGTCTTCTACCTGCTTTGCCAGTTTCTTCACAGCGCGTACAATTTCATCTCTTCCACCATAATTTAAAGCAATCTGAAAGTGAAGACCATCATTATCCTTTGTGGCCTCCTCCAGCGTAGCAATACGCTCCCTGAGTTTTTTATCCAGGTGGGATTTATCGCCGATAACCCGGACACACATCCTGTTTTTATTGGCAGTCTTAATACTATTTTGCAAATAAGTTCCCAGAAGCTTCATAAGTGCATCCACTTCATCCTTAGGTCTGTTCCAATTCTCAGTAGAAAAAGCATAAACCGTCAGATACTGGATTCCCATCTTATATGCTTCTTCACAGATGGTTTCCACTGTTTTTGCTCCCTGCACATGACCATAATTACGTGGCTTTCCCTGTGCCTTCGCCCATCTTCCATTACCATCCAAAATGATTGCCACATGTCTTGGCATTTTTAATTCACTATCCATACTTTCAACTTCTCCACTCGCGAAATGCACAAAGGGGAGGAATGCTTACGCATCTCCACCCCCGCAGTTTGCTTTTAGACTGTCATAATTTCCTTTGTCTTTGCTTCAGCAAGTTCATCAATCTCTTTAATGTACTTGTCTGTCAGCTTCTGCAATTGGTCTTCCAATTGTTTAATCTCATCCTCAGAAATCTCTGTTTTTGCCAATTTCTTGAAGGCATCGTTACCATCTCTTCTGATATTACGGATAGCAACCTTGCCATCTTCGCCCTTCTTCTTCACTTCCTTCGCAAGGTCTTTTCTGCGCTCTTCCGTAAGCTCAGGAAATACTAAACGAATCACGCTTCCATCATTAGTAGGATTGATTCCGATATCGGAGGTCAGAATTGCTTTCTCAATCTCTTTCAAAAGGGATTTTTCCCAAGGAGCAATCTGAATAATTCTTGCTTCTGGAACAGTTACGTTTCCAACCTGCTGAATCGGAGTGGGTGTACCGTAATAATCCACTCTAAGTTTATCGAGGACATGAGGATTCGCACGTCCTGCGCGAATTCCTGCATAGTCTGACTCCAGAAAAGCGTAAGCCTTTTTCATTTTTTCATCGTATTGCTGTAATCTCTCATCCATTATTCTATCCTCTTTTCTTCAATCTTGTTATACCGTAACTTTTGTTCCGTTAAATTTACCCCTGATGGTATTGACAATGCTGTTTTCTTCATTCAGTCCGAATACCCACATTGGCATTTTATTATCACGGGCAAGAATGGATGCAGTCATATCCACTACCTGAAGATTTT
>JAILPF010000425.1 GCA_024699575.1 Acetatifactor sp.
GCCACTCCAATATTTTCCGACTTAATAATCTCTTTACCGTATGATTCATCCAGCACTTCCCCATTAATATAAATCTTACCTTCACTGTCTATCTGCACAGTCTCACCCGGCATACCGATAATACGTTTAATATACAAAGTACTCTGATCATATCGAGGAGGGAACACAATGATATCAAAGCGTTTCGGATCACGAAATCTATATGAAATCTTATCAACAATCAGATTATCTCCATCATATAATGTTGAGGACATCGAGGAGCCGTCCACTTCTGTACGCTGTCCGACATAATTAACAAAAAGATAAGTAATACACAAAACAAACAGAAGATAGATTCCGGTACTCAATAATTCTTTCAAAAATTTGTTCATATTTTCCATACCCCCATTTAGTTTTCCAAATTAAGCATTGGGCATTTCAAGAGATAATCTTCCCAGCTTTCCATCTCTGAAATCATCTACAAGTAAAGCTGCCGCTTTTTCCAAATCCAGCTCATTTCCCTTCGAATAGGCCTTTCTGGCTTCAGCAATCATCTTCAAAACATCAATGTCCGGTTCTTCACCTATCTGAATTCCATAGCGTTCATTCAAAGCCATAGGATACTGTGAGCGCAATATATGAATCAAATCACATGCCAATTCATCCATAATAACAATTTCATCATTCATGGAACCAATAAATGCAAGCTTCATTCCAACTGCCTGATCTTCAAATTTAGGCCATAATATTCCGGGAGTATCTAAAAGTTCAAGATTTTTATTCAATCTTATCCATTGTTTTCCCTTCGTCACACCTGGTTTATTGCCTGTTTTCGCGCATGTTTTGCCTGCAAAAGAATTGATAAAGGTAGACTTTCCAACATTTGGGATTCCCACCACCATGGCTCTGACAGGGCGGTTTAAAATCCCCCTTTTTCTATCTCTTTCAATTTTCTCTTTACATGCCTCATTCGCCAGGCCTTGCACCGCTTTGATACCTGCGCCTGTCTTAGAATTAATCTCCAGCACATGGGCACCTTTTTCTTCAAAATAACGAATCCATTCTCTGTTTTTAGCCGGATCCGCCAGATCTGATTTATTTAACAGTATCAGTCTGGATTTGTTTTTTCCGAGTTCATCAATGTCCGGGTTACGGCTGCTGGCAGGTATTCTTGCATCTACAAGCTCAATAATCAGATCAATCAATTTTATATTTTCCTGCATCATACGCTTCGCTTTCGTCATATGACCGGGATACCACTGATAATTCATTTCTTCCTCATTTCCACGTCGTCTTACGACAGTTTTATTTTATTCTTCCGATTCCTGTTCCTTCTCCTTTGAAGTGAAACCACGCTTTTCCAATAATATTCTTTTCCTTTACCGGTCCAATATTTGCGGACCTGCTGTCCTCACTGTTATTCGCATTATCGCCCATGCAGAAATATTCCCCACTACCAAGAGTAAATTCATTTGCTGCGATTCCCGGGTCTAATATCTTTTCTGATACCAGCTTGCTGGGCTCATTGTTAACATACAGAATTCCATCACTGATAAGGATTTTATCTCCGGGGACTCCAACAACACGCTTCACATAGTAGTGAGAATTTTCATTACCATTTGGCAAAAAGACAACTACATTTCCCAATTTAGGAGCAGATAAAATATATACAAATCGATCAACCAAAATAGTCTGTCCGTTATACAAGGTATCTTCCATCGAAAGGCCCACCACATTGGTCGTCATACCAAAGAAGTACACTCCGACAACCGCTATAAAACCGGCCACGAGTACACCAAAAATCCAGCTGAAAATCTCATGTAAAAGTGCAGAACTGATTTTTTTTCTTCTCTTGTAAAAACTAAGCCCTTTACTTCTAGCCATTTTGTCATCCTTATCCATTCCGAAAATCTTATGCTTTTAATTTTAACACATTTTCCGGAAATAGAAAAGGACAACTACATAAGTAATTGTCCCTTTAATGCAACTGTTAAATTATTTAACAAGTTCCTTAACTTTTGCCTTCTTACCAACGCGGTCTCTTAAGTAGTTAAGTTTAGCACGTCTAACTTTACCACGTCTAACCACTTCAATCTTCTCTACATTGGGAGAATGCAAAGGCCATGTCTTCTCAACACCAACGCCGTTGGATGTCTTTCTGACAGTGAAAGTCTCTCTGTTGCTTCCACCCTGTCTCTTCAAAACAACGCCTTCAAAAACCTGAATTCTTTCACGGTTACCTTCTTTGATTTTACCGTAAACCTTAACGGTATCACCAACCTGAAACTCATCAACACTTGCTTTTAACTGTTCTGCTTCGATTTCTTTGATAATGTTGCTCATAAAAAGCCTCCTTCATAAAATGGATGTTCTTAATACACACACGTAACAGAGGACCATCTCGTTTCTACACAACATTAAGATATTAACATATATCACTATACATTGCAAGCATTATTTTTCATCCACCAAATATAATTATCTGCCTGATATAATCCTATCTTTTCCTGCAATTTAAGTGATGAATTATTATCCGCCTGTATATGTCCGTACGGAATAAAACCAAGTTCTCTCTGTTTATTAATCACATAGCTTTCCAGAGATGTCGCTATTCCCTTCCTGCGATATTCCTCTTCGACATACAAAAGGCCAATACTACCTTCATCATGAATCCCTATAAAGCCAACCAATTTCCCATCGACATCCGCACCGAAAAGCGCATGTGCAGCAATTCTATCCCGCACATATTTCTGATCAGTATGTTCATAATGCTTCAGCAGATACGGAATATCTTTATCATCCAACAGCCGAATATCTTTATGTTTGACCGGCAGTGGCTCGCCCTTAGTGTAGCAGACCTGTCTGCAACATAATTCCTCAACAAAAGCATACTCTTGCATCAATATTTTATTCACAAACTCCTGCTGTGTCGTAACATAATCTATATCTTTTGGAATCAGGGCAATCATATCCCTAGCCGTTGTCTCATCAGTTGCTGTAATCATACAGACATTGCCGGAGCGGTCATATATCA
>JAILPF010000442.1 GCA_024699575.1 Acetatifactor sp.
GGATATATCAAAAACATGTTGAATGGCTGTGTACATAAACTGGAGGAAGTAGACAGAATCTGTGATGCACCGGATGGACCTTATATGTATGGAGAATTGGTGGAGCAGGAGCTGGAACAGCTCCGTAAAGTGGCGGAACTGGATTCCTGGGAGAAGCTTTCGGCTGTGGTGCCGGCTGTCTCATTCGGACGTCTTCCCTCCAAAAAGGATGAATCAGTGTCTGCGGACAAAAGGGAACTTGCCAAAGGACTAAGGGATGAGGTAAAAAAGGCTCTTCAAAAAATCACGAATCAGTTTTTTGCCACACCGATGGAACTGGTGCTGGAACAGGCGAGAGCCTGTAGAAAGCCGGTGGAGGCTCTGATTGATCTGGTGATGGAATTTGATGAGAGGATGCTTGCCAAAAAGCAGGAGAAGAAACTGATCGATTTCAACGATATGGAGCATTATGCTCTGAACATTCTTCTTGTAAGAGAAAATGGAGAAATCCGCCCGAGCCATGTGGCAATGGAGTATCGCCAGTTCTTCCATGAGATTTTGATTGACGAGTATCAGGACAGCAACTTAGTGCAGGAATATCTTCTGCGAGCTGTTTCCGGTGAGGAGGATGGAAACTTTAACCGTTTCCTCGTGGGGGATGTGAAGCAGAGTATTTATAAGTTCCGTTTGGCAAGACCGGAGCTGTTTTTAGAAAAATATAAGACTTATCAACAGTCCGGAAAACTATGCAGGATAGATCTCTCTCAGAATTTCCGAAGCAGGAATACTGTGGTAAACACGGTCAATGAGATTTTCGCGCGGATTATGAGCGAAGAGAACGGCGGGCTTGTGTATGATGATGCGGCGGCATTGCATGTGGGGGCGAGTTACCCGGATAATCCGACCTGTGAGAGTGAACTGCTTCTTATCGATAAGCCGGATGACGACAGTGGAATGGATGCAAAAGAAGCAGAGGCAGCTGCCATCGGGCAGAAAATTAAGGATTTATGCAGAAATGCGAAGGTGACCGACAAAGCAACCGGAAGTTTAAGACCGGCGACTTATCGCGATATGGTGATACTACTGCGTACTACAAGCGGATGGGATGATGTTTTCCAAAAAAAATTGGAGGAGATGGGTATCCCGGCGTATATTACGGCGAAAACCGGTTATTTTTCGGCACTTGAGGTACAGGAAATCCTGCAGTTCCTGAGAGTTTTGAATAATCCAAGACAGGATATTCCATTGTTTGGGGTGCTTAAGTCTGTGTTCGGAGGTTTTACGGAGGAGGAAATTGCAGAAATCCGAAGTGGACAGAAGCAGGGCTGTTTATTTGAAGCGATGCAAAATTATGATGGGCAGGACAAACTGAGAACCAGAATATCGGATTTTGTGTCTAAGCTGGAAGAATTCCGTAAGAAGACAGTGTATTTACCAATCAGGGAACTACTTGAGAACATCGTAGACAGCTTTGACTATTTGAATTATGTTACTGCACTTCCTGCCGGAAGTAAGCGACGTGCCAATGTGGAGATGTTGTTTGCAAAAGCCTCTGATTTTGAGAAGACCAGTTATTATGGATTATTTCATTTCATTCGATACATTGAACAACTGGAAAAATATGAGGTGGACTATGGTGAGGCCGGCAATCTGGATGAGAATGCGGATGTGGTCCGTATTATGAGTATTCATAAGAGTAAAGGTCTGGAATTCCCGATTACCTTTGTCTCCGGTATGTCCAAGAAATTTAACATGCAGGATACCAATCAGTCACTGGTGGTAGATATGGACATGGGACTTGCGGTGGGCTATGTGGATGTGAAACGCCGTATCAGTAACAAAACGTTGCGGCACGCAGTGATTTCCGGGAAGATGAAAGAAGACAATCTTTCTGAAGAGCTTCGTGTACTTTATGTTGCACTCACACGTGCAAGAGAAAAGCTGATTATGACTGCTGTAACAGATAAAGCTGAAGAAAAATGGGAACAAAGCTGTGCGGTAGGAGCAGAAAAACTTGCCTATATTGATTTTATCGAAGCAGGATGTTATCTGGACTTTATTCTGCCGATTCTACCAAATACGAGCGTAGAGACAACTGTTTTACAAGTACAGAATCTGTTGGCGGAAGAGGTAAATGAACAGATTAGAGAAAATGTGGATATCGGAAGGCTTTCACAGGCGAAAAGTCTGGCAGATGCTGAGGTGTACAATCGACTAAAACAGCAGTTTGCTTATCAATATCCCTTTCAGAGTCTGGAAAAGCTCTACACGAAGACAACTGTTTCAGAATTGAAGATTGCAGCCATGGCGGAAAAGGATGAAGCTGCATATCATCGCTTTGAGGAGAAAGAGGTAGTTCCGTATATACCTCATTTTAAGCGTGAAGAAGAGCAGGTGAGTGGAGCAACCAGAGGTAGTGCTGTCCACAGACTGATGGAGCTGCTTCCTTTTGATAAAATGCTTTCGCAGCTTTTTGAAAGTATGCCGGAGAGTTTTAAGGAGTACCGGAGCAAACTACCGCAGGAGTCCTTGGAAAAACATTTGAAAGCGTTTTTGGTGCAGGAGAAGGAAGCACTTAGAATTTCCGAAGAATATTATCGTGCAGTGAATATACGCAAGATAGTCCGGTTTATGAACTCTGAGGTGGCATATCGTATGTGGTGTGCAGACAGACGTGGGGAGCTTTTCAAAGAGCAACCCTTTGTCTACGGTGTGGATGCAAAGAGACTTCTCGGCGAACTGCCTACAGAAGAAAAGGTGTTGATACAGGGAATCATAGATGTATTCTTTATCGAGAATGAGAAATTGGTTCTCTTAGATTACAAAACAGATGTTATTGAAAGCGCAGAAGCACTGTGGGAGCGCTATAAGACACAATTGGATGCTTATCAGGAAGCACTGGAGAGGCTAATGGATATGCCTGTTTTGGAAAAAATTCTCTATTCCTTTTACTTGGAGGAGGAGAGTGTGTTATACTGTGGGCAGCAATAATTTTATGAAAGAAAAGTAAGGAAAAGGACGAAGGATGGAAAGTAGTACAGGAATTGTTTTGGAAGGTGGAGCAATGCGGAGTATTTTCTCTGCGGGAGTGCTGGATTTTTTGATGGACAAGGGAATTGAGATTCCCAATATGATCGCTGTTTCTGCCGGAGCATATGTTGGTTTAAACTATATCTCAGGGCAGAGAGGTCGCTGTATGGATGCCATGATTGAGCCTCTTGCAGAGTATAAGTACATGGGAATGAGTACTTTTTTTAAGAAGGGTACTTTCTTTGATATGGAATATTTATTCAATGAAGTGCCAAAAGTTAAATCACCATTTGATTTTGTGACATTTAAGCAATTTCCCGGAAAGTTCTTGACCAGTACAGTCGATTGCAAAAGTGGTGAGGCAGTTTACCATGAACACTTTAAAGACCAGGACGAACTGTTCAAAATCCTGACAGCTGCCAATTCCATGCCTTTTATAGCTAAGATTTCCCAAATTGGAGGAAGACCCATGCTGGACGGTGGAATGGCAGATGCAATCCCTATCGCTAAGGCATTGGAGGAAGGCTGGAACAAGATTATTGTTGTCCTCACCAGAGACATCACTTATCGAAAGAAGGAAAAAAATCGTCTTTATCAGCTGGCAATCGATATCGTTTACCACAGATACCCTAAATTTGTAAAGCTGATCAGAGGCCGTGGTAAGTACTATAACAATTCTCTTGACGCGATAGCGCAGTTGGAGAAGGAAGGTCGTGCCTTTGTGCTTCGCCCCACTACTATGACGGTTGGCAATAAAGAAAGCGATGTGGAAACACTGAAAGCATACTACCGGCACGGCTACGATACGGCCAAGGAACGTTTCGGGGAACTATTACAATTTCTGGGACTTGACTCCACAGTAGAGTAACAATGCGCCACTTCTCGCTACAATGGATTGATGTAGAGCGCATCAGATTGTAGAATTTGAGACAGAAGGAGGCGAATGATATGGATAAAAAGAAAACCGGTGAATTGATTAAGGAAGCCAGAGTAGCACAGGGATATACGCAACAGGAACTGGGGGATTTAGTCGGTGTATCCAATAAGGCAGTGTCCAGGTGGGAGAACGGAGAAAGCTTTCCGGATATTGCTGTATTTGAGTCTCTTGCTAATGTGCTACATCTTAAAATTGCAGATATCGTACTTGGGCAGAAGGATGCTGAGAACTCGGAAGCTGTGGTGGATGAGATCGTCAGAGCAGCTACCATTAGTGCAAAACAATCCAAGCGAAAAAAACTTCTCACAGCTACAATGATTGTATTGATTGTGCTGTGGATAATCATGGGATTGCATATGATTGATGGGTGGTTTGACATGCTTCCGTGGCGGCCGATGGGGTTCCATCTTTTTTTACAGGTGCTTATATGTCTGATTGTTTCCTCAAAAATGATAGTTAACGGGGACCCGGTCATAAGACTTGGTGACAAGTTGAATTGTTGGTTGACTTTATTTTCTCTTTTTTCCATGATTTACAGCTTTTCACTGATGGGAATTGTTTTGTGGAGGCTTCTGGGTGGAAAGACTTTTTTTAACATGGCGCCATATGTGTTGGGACCATTTCTCAATAATCAATTGATTATTTTATTCTATGCTAATGTTATTATTGTGGCGGTTATGCTTATCAGACATATCCATGAAAGACAGCAGCTTCAGGCCGGAATATTTCCGGCGATAGGAGCAATTTATCTTTCCTATGTATATAGTTTTTTCTTACACCGCATGGATGACGTTGCAGGTTCCGTTTACTTTTTCGTGAAAAATACTGTGACTGAATATGGAATAACAATCATTGCCATCATTGTCACTGCATTGTGCATACGATTAAGACATAAGAAGATATAAATTATTATCGGAGGAGAAAGCGTTGAATATTCAGCAGATAAAATATGTGCTTGAAGTGGCAGGTGCTTCATCTATGAGAGAGGCTGCAACGAAATTATTTGTCTCCCAACCGGCTCTGTCCGCAAGTATCAGAGATCTGGAGGATGAGTTGGGGATTCTGATATTTGAGAGGACGAATAAGGGAATCTCTCTTACCGATGAGGGACGGGAATTTATAACTTATGCGAAGAAGGCTGTGGGACAATATGAGATTTTAGAGGAGCGTTATCTGTCCAAGGACAGCGACAAGGAGAGATTTTCGGTTTCCACCCAGCACTTCACTTTCCCAATCAAGGCATTTACAGAAGTTATCAAAACGATTGATTCGGAAAAGTATGTTTTTTCCATTCATGAGACCAGAACCAGAGATGTTCTGGAGGATGTGAGGACTTTGAAAAGTGAAGTCGGAGTTATCTCGTTCTCCGGTGCGAACGAGGGCGTTATCAAAAAGCTTTTCAAAGAGTATCAGCTTGAATTTACCCCTCTTATGAGAAGAGAGACTTACGTCTACGTATGGAAAAATCATAAATTTGCCGGCCGTAAGGAAATCTCTCTGGAGGAACTTTCGGATTACCCTTGCGTTTCCTTCGATCAGAGCGATGACAGTAACTTCTATTTAACAGAGGAAGCCATGGCGGATTATGATTTCAAAAAGATGATTAAATCTGATGACAGAGCTACCTCTATGGAGATTATAGCCGATTTGCAGGGTTACGCCATAGGAAGCGGTATGCTCTCGGCCGATGATGTCATAT
>JAILPF010000444.1 GCA_024699575.1 Acetatifactor sp.
AGAATCGTTTGAAGGAAAAGGATGTCCCACCGGAGGTGAGTAGCCTTGAGTTCGTAAGGGATTTGATTTCTGCGGTACCGACCTCTGCGAATATAAAGTATTATGCCAACATCGTTGCAGAAAAATCCACTCTTCGCAAAATGATTCGCCTGAATGAGGAGATTGCAAATACCTGCTATGCAGGAAAAGAAAACCTGGAATTCATTCTGGAAGACACGGAGAAGAAGATTTTTCAACTGGTGCAGAAACGTAACACCGGTGATTTTGTTCCAATCAGACAGGTCGTTATGAACGCCATGGATAAGATTGAGAGTGCCGCAAAGAACAAAGGCAGCGTCACGGGTATTGCTACAGGCTTTACGGATTTGGACTACCGTACAGCCGGAATGCAGCCGTCAGATTTGGTTTTGATAGCTGCCCGTCCTTCCATGGGAAAAACAGCATTTGTTTTAAATATTGCACAGCATGTAGCTTTTAAGTTAAATCTTCCGCTGGTAATATTCAGTCTGGAAATGAGTAAAGAGCAGCTGGTAAACCGTATGTTTTCGCTGGAGTCCAGCGTAGATGCCCAGAAGCTACGTACAGGACAGCTCAACGATCAGGAGTGGGAACGCCTGATTGAAAGTGCCGGAGTGATTGGCAAATCTAAGCTGATGATAGACGATACACCGGGTATCAGCATTTCTGAACTTCGTTCGAAATGTCGTAAACTGAAGCTGGAGCACGGCTTGTCCATGATTATCATTGACTACCTGCAATTGATGTCCGGTAGCGGCCGTTCTGATTCCAGACAACAGGAAATTTCAGATATTTCCCGTGCCCTTAAGGGAGTGGCAAGAGAGCTTGGGGTACCTGTGCTTGCGCTTTCGCAGTTAAGCCGCGCCGTGGAACAGAGACCGGACCATAGACCGATGCTGTCTGACTTACGTGAGTCGGGAGCGATTGAGCAGGATGCGGACGTTGTAATGTTTATCTATCGTGATGACTACTATAATCACGATACAGAGAAAAAAGGCGTATCCGAAATTATTATAGCCAAACAAAGAAACGGTCCAATCGGTACTGTGGAGCTTGCATGGCTGCCGGAATACACAAAATTTGCCAATTTGGAGCGCCCGAGAAATTAATATGCTTTTACAAAAGAGAATGTCACAAGGGACATTCTCTTTTTTTAAATCATTCAATGTGTAGAAGGGAGAATAAAATGAACACAATGTTAATTTCTGATGCTGCAAAGGAAGTGCATGTAGAAAATCATGTATTGAGATACTGGGAGGAGGAACTTAGATTACCGATTAAGAGAAATGAAATGGGACATCGCTATTACACAGCTTCAGATGTGGAGCGATTTAAAAAGATTAAGAATATGAAAGAGCAGGGGCTGCAGTTAAAGGCAATCAAGACTGTTCTGCAGGCAGAACTGAGTGAGGGTGAAGAACAGAAAGAAGTACATTGTGAGCCGGAGTTGGCAATCAGTATTGTGGATAGTAGAGACTTAAAGGAAGAAAAGACAAAAAAACTTCAATGGCTGCTGCAGCAGTTATTTATGGATACTCTGGAAAAAAATAACATTCAGCTTTGCAACGAAATCAAGGAGACAATTTTAAAAGAGCTGGATTATCAGTTTAGAATGCAGGAGGAACGTGAGGAAGCGCGAGATAGAAAGCAGGAGGTGAGAACCGAAGAGTATTACAAAAAGATGGACGAGCTGCTTAGAGTAAAAACAAAAAAGAAAAGGCATTTCATATTTTGAAATGCCTTTTCGAGCTTTGCTGTAGATTAAGCCTGTTCGATTGTACCAACAGGACACTGACCTGCACAAGAACCACAGTCGATGCACTTATCGGGATCAATTTCGAATTTGCCATCGCCCATGGTGATAGCACCAACAGGACACTGTGCTTCACAAGCACCACAAGCTACACAAGCATCACCAATCTTAAATGCCATAATACTTAACCTCCTTATATGTGTATCAAAGTATAGTCTTTGATTAAAAATTATCGAGAACTGTCTCTATTTTAATATAAACGATGGTTAAATACAAGAGAAATTTCACATTTCTTCACGACGCTTGCGAATTCCATCGAGAATAACCTGTTTTTTTTCAAGCAATATTTTTTTATCCATGGGAGGAACACCTTTCAATTTGTATTCCATACCCAGTTTTTCGTATTTGGATTCGCCCATTGTGTGATAAGGGAGAGCATCCAATGCCTTCAAATTGCTGAATTGACCGATAAAATAGCCTAAGTCAAATAAGTATTTGTCATCGTCTGTAATGCCCGGAACTACCACATGACGAATCCACATATCTACATGCTTTTCGTTCAGATAAGCTGCAAACTTGAGGATATTTTCGTTGGGCTGAGAGGTGAGCTCCTTATGCTTTTCGGGGTCAATATGTTTGATGTCAAGCATCACCAAATCAGTCAGTGTCATGAGTTTGTCCATTTTTTCCATCAAAGGAGCATTGTTGGGCTGAAAAGCAATACCAGAGCTGTCGATGCAGGTGTGAATGTTTTCTTTCTTGGCTAATGTAAATAAGTCAATTAAGAAATCGAGCTGCATTAAAGGTTCTCCGCCGGTTACAGTGATTCCTCCGCCTTTATAAAAACTCTCATTGCGCTTATATTGCTCTATGATATATTCCGGCTCCATGAGGGTGCCTGCATTCATCTCCCAGGTATCCGGATTGTGGCAGTATGCGCAACGCATGGGACAGCCCTGCACAAATACAACAAATCTTACGCCGGGACCGTCAACGGTACCAAAGCTTTCTAAAGAGTGAATTCTTCCTTGTTTCATAAACAACATCCTTTCGGGTTAATTTTCAAATAGGGTTATCATCAGTATAGCCTTTTTTGAGGGAAATTACAATAAGGGTGATAAATAACTTGCCATTGACTGCATGTTTATTAGCAGATACAATGTATGTTGTAAAAAAGGAATAGATGGAGGTAGGAGGATGAAAGACACCTATACAAATCCGATTATGGAAAGTGGTGCGGATCCTTGGGTTATTCTGAGTGGAGATGCTTACTATTATTGCTGTTCCAGTGTAAATAACAGTATTAGCCTGGCGAGATCTGAGAAACTGGAAGAATTGGGAAAGGCTGAACTTGTAAAAGTATATGAGGCGCCGAAAGGGACGCAGCACAGCGCGGAAATCTGGGCACCGGAATTGCATTTTGCCTGTGGAAGCTGGTACATTTACTATGCAGCAGATGATGGGGACAATATGCATCATCGTATGTATGTGCTGCGAGGCGGTTCGAACCCGTTAGACCCACTGGATGGAGAATATTCGTTTGTAGGCAAGGTTGCAGACCCTGCAGATAAATGGGCAATCGATGGAACGATTCTGGAGCATGACGGCAAGCTTTATTTTATCTGGTCCGGATGGGAGGGAGATGAGAATATCAAACAGGATATTTTCATTGCGCCGATGAGCAACCCATGGACAATTTCCGGAGACAGAGTCAGAATTTCCACGCCGGATCATGAGTGGGAACGCAACGGTAATCCCTGGGTAAATGAAGGCCCGGAGATTTTAAAACATGGAAATGCAGTACACATTATTTATTCGGCCAGCGGCAGCTGGACAGATGAGTATTGCCTTGGCAGACTTACCTGCACAGATGGTAATTTCCTGAACCCGGGTTCATGGGTTAAAGCAGGCCCTGTTTTTGCAAAGGCGAATGATGTATTTGGGCCGGGGCATGCATCGTTTGTGAAATCTAAGGATGGTGAAAGAGATTATATCGTGTACCATGCCGCTAAATATAGCGGGGCTGGATGGAACCGTGATGTAAGACTGCAGCAGTTTGGATGGGAAGGAGACAATCCTTTGTTTGGAGAACCGGTTAAGGCTGGAGAAGAGCTTCCATGTCCGTAAATAATCGCAATAAAAAAGGTGTGTCGTT
>JAILPF010000491.1 GCA_024699575.1 Acetatifactor sp.
ACCACTATCATATCCTTTTTTGCCAATTCGTTCAGTTTTTTTTCATCACTGCCTGTTTTTCTCATTCCGCACACCTACTCCAAAAATCATCACATCATCCGTTTTCTTTTAGTATGCGAAAAAAGAAATATAATATTTATTACTCTGTTTTAAATTTTAATGCCTGTTGTTGCATTTCGCGGGCATTGGATAATGCAGCCTCTGTCAACGTGTCACTTCCGAGAAGTCTGGCAAGCTCCTCAACACTTTCATCATTTTTAATACAGCGAATATCTGTAATCGTGTTGTCAGCTGTACTGCTCTTTTCAATCACAAAATGTGTATCAGCCATTGCCGCAATCTGTGGCAGATGAGTAATGCAAATCACCTGATGTGCCCCGGATACCGATGCCAACTGTTCAGAAACCTTCCATGCAGTTTTTCCGCTGATTCCTGCATCTATCTCATCAAATATCAATGTATCTACTGCATCCTTCTCGGCAAGAACTGTCTTAATTGCAAGCATCACTCTGGAAAGTTCGCCTCCGCTGGCAACCTGTCCAAGCGGTTTCACAGTCTCGCCCGGATTAGTGGAAATCAAAAACTCAACTTCATCATACCCTAAAGCAGTGATCGTCTGTCCGGGTCTTACGGCAATTTCAAATTGTACCGTTAAAAAATTTAAGCTTTTTAATGCTTCCGTCAGTTTCTTTTCAAGTATTTCTCCATTCCTGCGCCGTACATTTGAGAGTTCCTCGCAAGCAGTATTCAATGCTCTCTCACATTCCGCAGCCTCATTGCGAAGTTTCATCATATAGGCGTCATAATCAGTCAGTTTATCCAGCATTTCCTGCCTCGAAGAAGCATAGTCCAAAATATCCTGAATGGTATTGCCATACTTTTCTTTCAGTCGGTTAATTAAGTTTAACCGTCCTTCCACCTCTTGGAATTCTTCTTCGCTAAACTCACTGTCGCTCATATATTCAGCAATATCTCTATTGAAATCTGATAAAAGGCTCTCAATATCACCGAGCTGTTGTTCCATAGGCGCAAGGTTCTCATCATATGCGGTAACAGTTCTGAGTGCACGCACCGCCCTGCTGACAGCGCCCCCAGCACCAATCTCGGAATCACTTCCCGTATACTGATAACACTCTGTAAGATTCTCCATAATCTTACGGCTGTTGACCATTCTGCGGTAGTCAGACTCCAATTCTTCATCCTCGCCGACAGAAAGCCTGGCATCCTCAATTTCTTTTAATTCAAACTCAGCAAGCGACTGTTCTTTCTGCTTGCTTTCCTCGTCCATGGATTCCTCATCCAGTTTATTCTTCAATTCTTTGTAGCGATGATACAATTCTTCCACTTTAGACTGCGGTTTATGGTAAGCTTCTCCGCAAAAAGCATCCAGTATTTCCAAATGCTTCTTTTTGTGCAGCAGAGACTGGTGTTCATGCTGTCCATGAATATCGATCAAAACCTCCGCCAGTTCCTTCACCTGCCTGGTTGTAACCGTTTCGCCGTTTATTTTGCAGATGCTTTTTCCCGGTTGCAGCCTTCGGGATATGATAATGGTTCCATCCTCTTCCGGTATCAAATCCATCTCTTCCATTTTCTGCAACACTTTTTTGTCCCGGCTCGCAAAAATCAGTTCAACGAGTGCGCTATCAGCACCTTTTCTGAGCATCTCCTTCTCGAATTTAGCCCCCAGCGCCAAATTCACCGAACCAATCAAAAGGGATTTACCCGCTCCGGTCTCTCCGGTAAGAATATTTAATCCTTTGCCGAATTGTACCTCTGTCTCCTCCAGCAATGCCAGATTTCTCACATGTAAACTCTGTAACATAATGACTCTCCTTATTTCCCTTCTCCGAAAGGCAAACAAGCCATATTTTATTTTTCAATCAGGGTATGTATTTTATCCATCAAAATCTGCGTATCCTCAACGGTGCGTACTGCAACCATTATTGTATCATCCCCCGCTATACATCCAACGATCTCAGAAAATTTCATAGCGTCCAGTGCGGCTGCCACCGCCATAGCCATTCCGGATACCGTCTTAATCACCAGAATGTTCTGTGCCATATCCATCGAAGAAAAACCGTCGCGCAAAACTCTGATAAATTTGTCTCCCAGTCTGCTGTCCTCCTGCATAAGCACAACATATTTCTGCTTGCCGCTGCCGGAAGGAACTTTCGATAATTTTAATTCACGAATGTCTCTGGAAACTGTCGCCTGTGTCACATCAAATCC
>JAILPF010000515.1 GCA_024699575.1 Acetatifactor sp.
AAATCTGAGGATAGTAAACAGCCGGGATGCCCGGAGGAGAATCTTAAGGCGATAGAAGATGCCATGAGGTATTTTCAGATGATATAGATATATAGGGAGAATCGATACGAAAATGTTATATGAATTAACCGATACCTCAAAAGCGGCATGTCTTTTTAAAGATTGGCAGGAAACTTTGATCTATTCCTGCTTACAGAAAGTAATGGGAAAAATCTTTGTTACAAATCCGGAGTCGCCTAAGTCTGCGATGGCATACGTGGGATGCTTTGCCTTTTACGCCGGCGAACCGGATAAAGAACTTGTTAGGAACAAGCCAGAAGGTTTTGTTATTATGACTCCTCAGAATAAAGCCTGGGCAGACTGCATTGAGGAGTGCTTTCCGGAGGCAAGGAAAGTAATCAGGTACGCTATCAAAAAGGAAACAAGGTTTGATAAAGATTTTTTGAGAAACATAGTAACTGAACTGCCTGACGGATATGAGTTAAAAGAGATTGATGAGAGAATCTATGACATATGCATGTCTGATTCGGTGACAAAGGATTTTGTTTCATCTTTTGAGAGCAAAGAAAAATATCTGGAGATCGGAAGAGGCATGGTTATTATAAAATCCGGTCGAATTGTAGCCGGAGCATCTTCATATACCAGATATAAAGAAGGAATTGAGATAGAGGTTGATACGGTAGAGGAAGAACGTAGAAAAGGGCTTGCGACAATCGTGTGTGCTGCGTTGATCTTACGATGCCTTGATGAAGGATTGTATCCGAGTTGGGATGCCCAGAATATGAATTCGGTTCATCTGGCGCAAAAGCTTGGATATGAATTTGATCATGAATATGTCGCATATGAGGTGCCAGGGGTTTGAAACCACAACGGTTGTAACGGATTTTAATAAGCAGTATCCAGCAAATGAAAGTGTTGAAAGGTTGATGCAAGGGTAAAATGAAGATAGAAAAATTGAATGTACAAAATCTATACGTGTTAACAGAGTTATTTGATTATAACAATGTTGAACAAATGATATCGGAATGCACGCGTGATATTGAAAATGAAATCATTGATATTTTTGTTTTATATGACAACGGCATATTGATTGGTGAACTTCATGTAATGTATGAAAGCAACGATCAAAATTATGCTATGAGGGGAAAAAGGGTATATTTATTTGCGTTCAGGGTACGGGAAGAATATCAAAATAAAGGATACGGAACGTTTCTTTTAAAATCAGTATTAAATGCATTGGAGAAGGAAGGCTATAGTGAATTTACTATTGGTGTGGAGGATGATAATTCCAGAGCGTTACATATGTATCATACGTTTGGATTTAATGAAGTATTATTGAGAAAACAAGAAGAGTATCAGGGTGATGCGTATGAGTATAATTTATATTTGAGGAGAGAAAGCAGATGGTTACATATCAAAGATTAACTGAAAAAGAACTTGATACTTTTATTCAGATGAGAATCAGACAGCTTCGTGAAGAAGGAGCCACAGAAGATATAGACTTAGTACCTCATCTGAAGGATTATTATAATCGGCACATGGCGGATGGAACCTTTGTGTCCTGGCTTGCTATGGAGGGTGATAAAATAATAGCTACCAGCGGCATGTCGTTTGTGGAAAAACCACCTTACTTCGGGTGCCCCAGCGGAAAACTGGGAATTCTTTCAAGCATGTTTACACATCCGGATTACCGACGCAGAGGGATCGCAAAGGAATTACTCACAAGGGTAGTAAAGGAAGCGAGAGAGTATGGATGTGGAACAGTATGGATTACAGCAGCAGATATGGGAGTGTTGCTGTATACGGATTTTGGGTTTGTAAAAAATGGGAAGTTTATGCAATATAAACTGTAAATGAGGATGCCGGAAGAACTGGCAAGTTCATAGAAGGCAGAGAGGCATTCAATATTACTATTTTGAGGAGGGGATACGAACGGTACAAAAGGTTTCTCTACACCTTACGGAGAACTGTGGCTATGACGGAATCGATGCATGGCCGAAATTTGATGGTGCTAAGTACGACATTCAGGAAATTTTTGAAAAAATAAGGTTAGAATGAGAACATTTGATTTTTTGGGGGGAGGAAGAATATGTCAATTTTAGCTGCTTTTATGGTTCCACACCCGCCCATGATTGTGCCGGAAATCGGGCGGGGAAATGAGAAACAAATTCTGGAAACGACAAAGGCCTATGAACAGGTCGCTGGGGACATCGCGGCTTTACAGCCGGATACTATCGTGATTCTAAGTCCCCATTCCTTGATGTATGCGGACTATTTCCATATCTCACCAGGATCTGATGCGAGAGGAAGTTTTGTGCAATTTGGAGCACCTACGGTGAACTTTTCGGAAAGCTACGATACAGAGCTCGTTAAGACCATCTGTACTCTGGCAGATGAGAGGCATTTTCCGGCAGGAACATTGGGAGAAAAGGACCCAAATCTGGACCATGGAACGATGGTACCTCTCTGGTTTATCCGACAGAAATACGAGGGTGGACAGATTGTGCGAATCGGACTGTCCGGATTATCTTTATCTGAGCATTACCGATTCGGTGAAATCATTGCAAAGGCGGTAGCAAATACAGGTAAAAGAGTGGTGCTGATTGCCAGCGGAGACTTATCTCATAAGCTTCAGACTTATGGGCCCTATGGCTTTGCCAGGGAAGGACCGGAGTATGATAAGCGGATTATGGAAGTATGCAGCAGGGCGGATTTTGGAGCGTTGCTTGAATTTGACGAGCATTTTCTGGAGAAAGCTGCTGAGTGTGGTCATCGCTCTTTTGTGATTATGGCAGGTGCTTTTGACGGACTTGGTGTGAAAGCAAAGGCATTATCTCACCAGGATGTCACGGGTGTGGGTTATGGAATCTGTACCTTTTATCCCGGGGAAAGGGATGAAAGCAGGCATTTCCTAAAGCAGTATGAAGCGAGACTTGAAAAGGAATGTATGGAAAAGGCAGAAGGCAGCGATGAGTATGTAAAGCTTGCGCGGGCAGCAGTGGAGGCGTGGGTGAGAGGTCGTACAAAGCTGCCGCTACCGGACAATTTACCGCCTGAGATGGTTGTTGGACAAGCCGGGACTTTTGTATCCATTCATAAATGTGGACAGCTTCGCGGCTGTATCGGGACGATTGCGCCGACCACAGATAATATTGCAGAGGAAATCGTGCAAAACGCGATCAGTGCATGCTCCAGAGATCCTAGATTTGATGAAATACAGGAAGAGGAACTGAAATTTCTGGAAATCAGCGTTGATGTTCTGGGTGAAGCGCAGGATATTACTTCCAACGAAGAACTGGACGTGAAGAGGTATGGAGTAATTGTAAGTTATGGAACCAAACGAGGTCTACTGCTCCCGAATCTTGACGGAGTTGACACCATCGAGCAGCAGATAAGCATTGCCAGACAAAAGGGCGGAATACATGAGGACGACCCTTACAAGCTGCAGCGTTTTGAGGTTGTAAGACATTTTTAAGCGGGGAGGGAGATTATGGCGAGGTGTCATGTATGTTTCAGACATTGTGACATAGAGGATGGAACGCTTGGATTCTGCGGAGCGAGACGGGCGGAAAACGGTGAGATAAAGGCGTATAATTACGGAAAGATTACAAGCCTTGCGCTGGATTCGATTGAGAAGAAACCATTGGCACGTTTCTATCCGGGTAGTCATATTCTTTCCGTAGGTAGCTTCGGATGTAATCTCCGCTGCCCTTTTTGTCAGAATTATGAGATATCCTGGTCGGAGGAGACCACATATTTTGCAGAAAATGCAAGAATGTTGAGCCCAAAAGAACTGGTGGAGCTGGCGCTTGACACAAAAGACCGGGGCAATATCGGAATTGCATTCACCTACAATCAACCCTTAATCGGATATGAATATGTTCGTGACACTGCAAAGCTTGCAAAAGAGCAGGGTCTGAAAACTGTGTTGGTGACAAATGGAACAGCAGAACTTTCCGTTCTGGAGGAACTGGCACCGTATATTGATGCTATGAATATTGATTTAAAGGATTTTACGGATGCCTATTACAGTAAGGTCTTAGGTGGCAGCAGGAAACAGGTGATGCGTTTTATAGAGGAAGCAATGAAGTATGCCCATGTAGAGCTGACGACACTGATTGTACCCGGTGAAAACGACAGCGAAGAAGAGATTCGCGAGCTGTCCCGGTGGGTTGGAAATCTGAAAAACCCGGATGGGGAGGGTGTTCCCTTGCACATCACAAGATTTTTCCCACAGTTTCACATGACAGATCGTGAGGCAACGGATGTAAAGAAGGTTTATCATCTAGCGGATATCGCAAGGAAAAATGTAAAGTATGTATATATCGGGAATTGTTGAAAAAAGGACCGATGAGTATAGAGAAAAAGGAGAACAAATATGAAAAAAATAACACTGACCAAATACACGGATTTTATTGTGGATGAGACCACCAAGCTTTTGAATATCGATTCCCCGACAGGGTACACAGAAGAAGCTGCCAATTGGGTAAAAGAAGAATTTACAAAGCTTGGATTTCAGGCAACCCTTACCAATAAAGGTGGAGTGATTGTGGACCTGACCGGCGGGGACAAAATGAATGGACTGCTTCTGGAAGCACATACAGATACTCTTGGTGGAATGGTTGCCACAATCAAAGGCAATGGAAGACTGCAGCTTACGAACCTCGGAGGAATGAATCCAAACAATGCCGAGACAGAAAACGTAAGAGTTGTCACAAAATTTGACGGCGTGTATGAGGGAACCTTCCAGCTCAATAATGCGTCTATACATGTGAACGGCGATTATAATGATACCAAGAGAACCTGGGAAAACAGTGAAGTAGTGCTGGATGAGGACGTGAAGACCAAGGAAGATACAGAAAAGCTTGGAATTTCTGTCGGTGATATCGTATGTTTTGAGCCTAATGTGCGGGTAACCAAGTCAGGGTATATCAAATCCAGATTCTTGGATGACAAGCTCAGTGTAGGAATCCTGCTGGGACTTGCCAAGTACATAAAAGAGAAAAAGGTTACGCCAAAGAGAGCACTTTACGCGCATATCACAGTGTTTGAAGAGGTAGGTCACGGCGGATGCGGCAATGTCCCTGAAGGTTGTACAGAGGCAATCTCTGTGGACATGGGATGCGTGGGAGAAGGACTTACCTGCACAGAAAAACAGGTATCCATCTGTGCCAAGGACAGTGGGGGTCCTTACAGCTATCCTGTTGTTCAGGGACTTGTGGCAGCAGCTAAAGAGAGCGGTGCGGATTATGCCATTGACATTTATCCCCATTATGGAAGTGATGTGGAGGCAACTCTTGGTGCCGGAAGTGATTTAAAGCATGGACTTATCGGAGCCGGTGTTTATGCTTCCCACGGCTATGAGAGGAGCCATAGAGATGGCGCGGAGAATGTATTACGATTATTGATTCAATATGCGTTAGGATAAGATTCCGCTTATACTTTTATTTTATAATTATGAAATAGACTCAGATGAAGAGGATGTCAAATTGTCTGAAAAGTCGTGCATATAATTGACGAATAAACAATAATAATGTATAATGATGAATAATAAACAAACAATTTTATAGATGGAGGATTTTGGTATGGGGCGTGAGCAAAACGAAGCAAAAACTCAGAAACGTATCGGTATTACCGTTAGAACTATGGGTCCAATTCTTTTGATCATATTCTTTATGGTGTTCAGTACCATATTTTCCATCAATAAGGTGCAAAGTCTGGTCAAGGAAGTGACGATTCTCAAGGAAGAGACCATTGTAGTAAAGAATTTGTCGGAGCAGATTCGTTATGAGGTAGTACATACAGCGGAAATCTTCACGGACATTTCTGCCACATGCGAGGAAGATGGCTTTGCAGACGCGGAAGAATCCAAAGCGAATTTTTATAGTGCAATCGAACAGCTAAAGCAGACAGATCCGGTTTACGCAAGCGACTGGGAAGATAAGAAAAAACAATATGATGATTTCTATGCACTTTGTACGGAAATGGCAAAGACCTATATCGCATCGGGAACCAAAGCCGGAAACGAAGTGATGGAAAAGGTGGATCCGATTACTGATGCACTCAGTTCCAGTGTGGATGGTGCATCCAACGCCATGAGTGAGAGAACCAATACTCAGTTGGCCGATATTTCTGCAGATAGTTTTTCCATCGTAAATATTATTACAATCACCTCAGTGGTAAACATTTTACTTGCTGTCTGGATTGGACTTGTAGTACGTAATAAGGTGATTATACCGGTCAAGAGTGTTTCTGCATCCCTGATGCAGTTATCGGAGAGGGATCTTACTGGTGAGGAGATTGTACTCAAACAAAACGATGAAATTTCAGATTTGACAGCTGCGTATAATGCACTGCGTGGTTCCCTCAGAAGGATTATGGAACGTTTGTCAAATACATCTGAAAGTCTGGAAGAAAAAACTGATCTAATGACGTCTCATTCCGATGCAATACTCCAGAACGTTACGGAGATTACAGAATCCATTAATGGAGTGACAAACGTAGCGGGAGAGCAGGCTGCCGATATCGAAAAATCCATGAATGAAGTGGAGGGACTCAGCGATATTGCTGTTCAGAATGCTAAGACATCACAGAACCTTTCACAGGCAAGTAACCAGATTTCTTCAGCAAGTGATCATGGCAACAAAGTTTTGGATGGGCTGTACGCTGTGACCAAAGAGAGCGAAGTTGCATTTGCGGAAATCTTTGACAGTATCGAAAAAATCAAGAATTCTACGGTCAAAATCGGTGAAGCTTCCAATATGATTGAGAGTATTGCAGCACAGACCAATCTCCTCTCATTGAACGCTTCCATCGAGGCCGCAAGAGCAGGAGAGATGGGAAGAGGCTTCGCGGTAGTTGCTGATGAAATCAGAAAGCTTTCCGATGAATCTACAGAGAGTGTAAACGAAATCAACAAAATGCTGGATGAGTTGCAGGAAAATGTTGATTATGCCAATAACCAGAGTGAGAATGTCAAGAAAGCAGTTGAAAAGCAGGTACATGGTGTGGAGGATACCAGAAGCAGTTATAAAGAGATAGCAGATAACCTGACTGTTATCAACGACGAGATTCATAACCTCAGCCAGGTAAGTGGGTCTATGACTGACAGCTGCAAGACAGTTTCGCATTCCATGGAGCATATTGCAAGCTCAGCGGAAGAAAATGCAGCAACAACGGAAGAAACAAATGCTGCTATTGAAGAAGTTCTTTCCATGACGGAACAGATTACCAGTGGTTCCGGTGAAATCAAAGAAAAAGCAGATGAATTGCAGGAGATTGTTAAATTATACTGTTTGTAGTTAGAACAGGGATTAGCCGAATAAACTATGGAAAAGTCCGTCGGATGAAAACCGGCGGATTTTTTTGTGTAACAGTCTTGCGGTACACGTTGTTAGCAGTAGTATGAATTGTTGTGGCAAGTGATGTAAATAGGGAGTATAATATGAAAAGATAAGTCCATAAAGGAGATTAACGATGCTATTAAACAAAGTAAACGCACGCTTTTTAACCTATCTTGGAATTGCTGTCATAGCACCTATATTAGGAGCAATTCTGCTCTTTCTTATCCACCTGCTGCCAACCGCACCAATGGCTCAAAATGTATATCATTCATTGGACATGTTGAAGAGTGAATTTTCAGACGAAATATTAGTTGATGGATATAAAGCTTCACTTACAGGTGTTTTTACGGACTGCTTGATGCTGGAACATGCGATATACAATAATGAGGAACATTCCAAATTTGAGCAAGCTATGTTAATGTATCGTGGAGAATCGTATGATTCAGGATCGGAGCAGGTAGTATGGCATCCCGGGGATTCCCTTGTGGATTACCTACATGGTGTGCAACAGCCTAAGGAAGTAGCCTATTCCAGATACTGGCATGGCTATCTTTTGTTACTGAAACCGTTACTATTACTTGGCACTGTCAATACAATTGTATTATTAAACGGAGCTGTTCAATTACTGTGTATAGGCGTGGTTTTGATTTTGCTCCAAAAAAAAGAGAAGAGTTATGTTTTTTCAATAGGTTTTTTAGGTGCTATTCCGTTTCTGACGTATATCAGTATCTATGCCTCATTATCACTCAGCATTTGTTTCTATTTAATGATATTTGCAGTGCTGACACTTCTTATGTTGGACGAGAAGCTAATACAGAAGGATGCTTATGGAGTTTTTTTCTTTGTCGTAGGAATAATAACTTCCTATATGGATTTTCTAACATACCCATTGGTCACAGTTGGATTCCCGCTATGTTTCTACCTGTATTTACATGGGGAAGATATCAAAAAAGCCTGCCGCAGAGTGATATCTTTTTCAATTGCGTGGGTAATAGGATATGGGTGGATGTGGATGTCAAAATGGATATTGGCGGATCTGTTTTTCCATTCCGGCATCATTCAAGATGCAATAAAAACAATTTTTCAAAGAACGGACAGTGCTTCAGGTCAAGGACGTATACAAGGTTTTGTGCAAGTGGTTTCAAAAAATATGGGTGCGTATACGAATAAAGGTTTTGGACTGTATGGACTGTTGATTTTGATTGTGCTTGTATTTGTCTGGAAGCGTGTTGATATGAAAAAAGTACAGAGTTCTGTACCTGTAATGCTAGTGGCATGTTATCCGTTTGCGTGGTGGTTTTTGATGCAAAATCATTCAGATGAACACTGGGTATTTACATGTAGGATTTTTTCGATTACAGTTTTTGCAATTCTAACAGTACTGGCTAAAATAGAAAATAATACTAGAAAAATTAAAGGATGGACTTTATGAAAAAACTGCTCTATATATGGCATAGCAAGAGGATATTTTGGAGTATATTGTTTATATTGGGCATGTGTACGATATTACCTTATGGCGCTCATCTCGATCAACAAAGTGAACAAGATATTTTGTTTTCCAATGTGATTGCCTATTGTGAAAAGACGGGAGTTATGCTCCCGTTCTCTAATCAACTAAGAGCAGAGGGAATTAGCTCCATTGCGGAAAGCATTGAGATTGATCATGGAATGTCAGTGTTTTATCCAATGGTTTGGATATATGCACTTAATGCTAAAACCCCATATATTGCGAATATTGTGTGGCATATTTATATTTTCTGCTTTAGCATGATAGGTATCATCTGTTTTTATAAAGTTATTGAATCCATTTTTTCTTCCGGAACAGCAAAACTGGCCACATTATTCTTTTTCTTCACCCCGAGAATTTTTGCCGAAATGCATTATAATAACAAGGATATTGTGCTGATGGCATTGGCGTGTATGGTATACTACAGTGGGTGGAAGCTGGAAAAAGAAACAACGCTAAGAAATGCTGTTATTTTTGGAATCCTTGGAGCTTTTATTACCAATATGAAGATTGTTGGAGTGTTTATTTGGGGAGTTTTAGGTCTTTGGATTTTACTCGAAAAAATACTCAAAAAACAGTTCAATGTCAAGTTACTTAATATGATGTTAGCCTGTATAGGCTCAATGGCTATATTCTTTATTTTACTGACACCGGCAACGTGGAACGGGTTACGAGATTATATACTTTATGTACTGGAAAACGCAAAGAATTTTCGATGGAATGATTACATATTGTTCAACGGAAAAATGTATTGCAAGACAACTACAGGAATTCCCCGAAAATATTTACCTGTCATTTTTCTGATGACAACGCCAGTTGGGGTAATTTTGCTGGCATCATTGGGTACAATTTTCCTTTTAGGACAGATATGTAAATTAAATATTGATATGAAAATCAGATATATTATCGCGGTTATAGCATGTGGAATTGTTCCGTTTGGCTATGCAATTGTGAGTGCTGCAACAGTTTACAATGGATGGAGACATTTTTATTTTATTTATCCATCAGTAATTATTCTAGTAGCATTGGCACTAAGTTATTTTGAAGAAAAAAATATTAGGGTGGTTAACTGGAGCATTACAGCGTATTTGATAATTCTATTTGCCGAAGTGATTGCAGGACATCCAAAGCAGTACGCTTATTACAATGAAGTGGCTCGCTTTCACCTTGAAAATAAATTTGAAATTGATTACTGGGATATGTCTTTTAAACAATTATTGGAATATCTCACAGAATATGATACAAGGGCTGCATTTAAAATTGCTGCAATTGACAATCCATCCAAGTGGGGAATTGATGCTCAGCTTTTGGCGATTCGTGGAAAAAAACGTTGCAGGATTGAAGTTGTAAACGATTGGGAAAGTGCCGATTATGTGATTTTGAATGCCACATATGCAGCAATGTATTGTCCGAATGAGTATCAGCTAATTCAGAGTCAAAACGAGTTGGTTACAAAAGTGAACGCATATGGAAACGATTTATCTTATGTATATAAAGTAGAGCAGTAGGATAGCACTAAAACATTGTGGGAGGATGAATAATACATGATGAACCGGGAAAAAAGAGAAAAGATGTGGAGAAGGGTATCTATATTTTTTCTCAGTATCCTTACAGTTATCGGATTTGCAAAAAGCATTGTAATCAGTTTAGATATCGATGAATCTTATGCTATTGCGCAGTCATATAGAATGGCGATTGGAGACAGGCTTTTTGTGGACATGTGGGAGCCCCATCAGCTCAGTGCTTTTTTGGCAGCTCTATTTATAAAACTATATCTGGTGATAGCCGGTACAACGAATTATCTGGTTATTTATCTGAGAATTATCGGAAGTATTTTGCATATAGCTACAGGCTGCGTATTTTTTCGGGCTCTAAAAAAGGCAAATTGCGAAGGCTATTCGGCAGTACTGGTTCTGCTAGTTCACTTAAACTTTCTTCCTAAATGGGTGCAAATGCCAGAATTTGAGCTAATGCATTATTGGACATTAGTTTTGATAGCCAGTTGCATGATTTTTTATTTTCATGGTTCGGCTCAAAAAAGATATCCGATTTTGGCAGGTGTATTTCTGGTGATATGCATGTGTTGTTATCCTACCATGATTCTTTTATATCCGGCTTATGGTGCAGGATGGGTAATTCTTGAAAAGCTCCGTTTTGGGAAAAAAGGTATAGAGACATTAAAAAGCATAATCTCTTTTACCATTGGAAGTCTTGGTAGTGGTCTGGGTCTGATTGCCTATTTGCTCATATATCAAACACCGGGAGAGTTAATTGAAAACCTTGCAAATATATTTATGGATCAGTCTCATACCAATTATACTATGGGAGAGAAGTGGAGAGCCTATGGCGAACAGCTTCTGGATCAGCTTGGTGAAGTTTGGGGATATTTTCTTTGGGGACTTTTGGCAGCATTTGTAATCAGTCTGATTATAAGGCTGACCGGTGCGATGAAACTATCGATGGAATCCG
This sequence comes from Acetatifactor sp., assembly GCA_024699575.1. Taxonomy (GTDB): domain Bacteria; phylum Bacillota; class Clostridia; order Lachnospirales; family Lachnospiraceae; genus Acetatifactor. Next base: position 11,320 of record JAILPF010000515.1, read on the forward strand.
CAGTGATAGCCATCCTTATTTTTGCGGCCGTGGCAATGCAAATACAGTGTATCTGGGAAATACTGACGCAGGACAAAAATCTTTTTTATGGGCAATTTCGCTATATAATGTTGACGTTGCCTGCTTTATACCTTGGAGCGCGCTATCATAAGACTATGGCAATCTGGTTCTACGGTTTGCTGATACCGGCTTATATTTCATTGCCGGCAGTGCTGTTTGTTACAAATATGGACACCAACGTATCTTATGCAAAAGTTTTTGCGGGAGTTATCGCTGCCCTTTTGATTTATAAAGAATATGCAGGGAAAGCAGTTCTGGTAAGGTGTGCAACAATTTCTGCAGTGTTTTTTCTGTTTATGAGCTTGTTCGTAAGCCGTTTGTTACTGATCCGCGTGACGGGTTGCCTGCCATTGACAGTGAAAGCAAGGATGGAAAAAATGGAATATGGTGCAGAAAAGGGTGTTTATGTACTGGAGGACATAGCAGATATTTGGAATAATAATTATCAGGAGATAGAATCACTTGTCAAACCGGATGACAAACTGTTATATGTAGGTGCAGAGAACTTAATCTATTTGGATACGGGGTGTGAAATTGCTACACCGTCTACACATAGCACAACAGTATATAATGAAATGTTTGTACATTATTATGAACTACATCCGGAAAAGTTGCCAACAGTTATTGTGATTGACAAAACGTTTGATGAAAATCCGGTCTACGGAAATTATTTCGGTACAGACATTTTATTGAATTGGATTGAAGAACACTATAACCAAGCTAATCGTGAAGAGACAGACTATATGATTGTATTGCACTAAGTACTGTTTGAAATTAGAATAATAGCCAAATAAACTATGGAAAAGTCCGTCGGATGAAAACCGGCGGATTTTTTTGCTTTATAGGAAAGTTCTTCTGCCGGAGAA
>JAILPF010000553.1 GCA_024699575.1 Acetatifactor sp.
ATCAGACAGGCTTATATGTTTGATGAGCTGGATTATGACAATAAGGAGAATTATTTACGCTTCTGGTTTTGCTTTCTTATGGGACTGATTGGAGCAGTTGTCTGTGCGTTCCTTCCTGCCGGTGGCTGGCCGTATATGCCCATTTACGTTTTGCTTGCATTGTTTAGCAATATGAGTAGCGGGATTATTGGTGGTTCCGTTCTTTTGATGATTTCTACATTGCTTAGTGAAGTAAATCTTGGAGTTTCTTTTTTATATTTTGTAAGCGGTATTTTTGCCATTACATTATTTGTACATTTGTCCGGTGAATTCAAGGTGGGTGTACGATTGATGCTTGCTTTACTGTGTTTATTGCTCTGTGAAACAGAGGGAACCGTTTTGCTGGCCAATGAAAGGTTTCGACCTGAATTGTTTGTTATTCCACTTGCCAATTGTATTCTTTCAGGTATTATTCTGCTGTTGATTATGAACCTGTTTTCTTCAAAGGTTATTTTCCGATTTCGTGGAGTATACCTGGATTTGAATGATACAGAAAATGAAATCCTTTCAAAGTTTCGTGCAGAATCAAAACAGGATTATATGCACAGTGTGCATACAGCGTATTTCTGTGAACGTATCGCACGGAAATTAAACCTGAACGATGAGGTTTTGAAATGTGCAGGATATTATCATAAAGTGTGTATGTCACATCCGGAACTTTTGGATAATTATAATTTCCCTGATGATGTGCGGGCGGTGCTGAACGACTATCAGAAAAAGAATGGAAACATTCTGCGTAAGGAAACAGCGGTTTTGTTATGTTCAGATATGGTTATGAATGCGATACAGTATCTTATTGATAAGAGTAATGGTCAAACAATTAAGTATGAAAATGTGATTGATGCTGTATTTAAAAAGCTTGAAGACTCAGAAACCTTTGCCGAATGTAATATTTCGATTAAGGATTTATACACTATTAAAAAGACATTTAAAGAGGAGAAGCTATATTATGACTTTTTACATTGAGAATGAAACAGAACGCTGCTTTGATTTCTCTGTTGAGGATATTGTAGAGAAGGTTGCAAATGATGTACTTGAAACGGAAAATTGCCCTTATGAAGTACAGATAAATGTACTTTTAACAGATAATAATGGAATTCATGCGTACAATAAAGAATACCGAGATATAGACAGGGAGACAGATGTATTATCCTTTCCAAACGTCGATTTTACACAACCGGCGCAGTTTTTTATTCCGGAAGAGGAGGAAGCAGATTACTTTGACCCTGATACCGGTGAACTTATCTTGGGAGATATTATTATTTCTGTCGAAAAAGTATATGAGCAGGCAGAAAATTACGGCCATAGTACAAAACGTGAATTTGCTTTTCTGGTTGCACATAGTATGCTTCATTTGTGCGGATATGATCATATGGAGGATGAGGAAGCTATGATTATGGAGCAGAAGCAGGAGGCTGTTTTGCAGCGATTACATATTACGCGAGACTAGAAGGGAAGAAACTGTATGAATCAGGCAGAGACGAGGGGACAACAGATTAGATTTTTTGCGCGAATGTTTGGCGGAATCAATTTATTGGTATGTGGAATATTACTGAGAGAGCAGGGAATGGTGTTTTGGGTTGTGGCGCTGCTGATGATTGAATTTATGTGGACATTAGCGGCATGCGGGCTTGCAGATGGTATAGGCCGTATTATTTTGCAGCGTCAAAAAAAAGAACAATTTAAGGCAGTTGATACTTTAAAACGCAGAGCATTGTGGATGAGCCTTTTTGTGACATCTTTTCTAGGCATAATCCTTTGTGTTTGTGCAGATTTTATTGTAAAAGATATATTTATCAGTCCATTTAGCAAATATAGTATGCTCTTATTGATCCCTTCGCTGGTATTTCGCGTAATTGCTGCTAATCTTGAAGGGTGGCTCCGAGGAGATGGCCTGTTGTTACCGGCTTGTTTATCAAGACTCTTACGTGAATTTTTCCTGCTGGGATTTCTCTTTTTATTCTCTGGAATTTTTAGACAGTATGGTATAAAAGTTGCTGCGCTTCTAGAGGTAAGAGAGTTTGAGTCAATGTATGTCGCTATGGGATTTGCTGTGGCAGTGGATATCGTTGATTTCCTGTCATGTATTTTTTTGATATTCATTTATGCGGGTAACAAGAAAAATAAAAAAAATATTGAAAGTATGAAGCAAATTGACTGCCTGTCTGAATCGGTTGGTATTATCCTTTCAGCGAGGCAATATGATTTTGTCAGAGGTATATTATTCATCATTCCATTTCTTGGCGGAACGGTAATTTCTCTAAAAAAAACAGGTGCAGCCTCAGAACTTGGATTATTGCTTATGTCGCTTGTCCCGTTCTGCTTTGTTGTAATGCCGATTCTTTTTGCGGAAATATTTCCGAGTGCATTGAGAATGGTTGGAATGTCAAAACGTCAGGATTACCGCGGTATAAAAAATGTATTCCAAAATGGGGTACATATATCATTTATTGTTGGAACTTTCTGGATGGTTTATCTTGCTGGAATGGCTCGCCCCATCGTTGAACTTTTATCACTCGAAAACGAAAAAAACGGAATATTGGTTTTGCAATATGGTGCTTTTTTTGTACCAGCTATTTTACTTTCCTTTTATTTAGCTTCTATTCTCTGGTATATGAACAAAAAGCTGATTGTATTTGCTGTATGGTTTGCGGCGGATTTGCTTTTTTTAATTCTTTCTATTTTTATGTTACACGTAGGCACAGAACCGGTTCTTGGTCTGGTGTACTCAATGGCTGCTTCTGTGATTGCTGCCTGTGGCTGCCTTGTTTTTTTTGCCTGTCGTAAGATGAACTGCAGCATCAGATGGATCGAAACATTTTGTATTCCTGTTATTGCAGCTGTTATTACATTTTTGATTGGCCTGCTTGTTCAGAAATTTTTATTTATATATCTTGGTAATGTGACAACACTTTTGGTTGGCATGCTGTTGCTTTCCTTTATCTATTGGATTTTACTGTTACTGACACGCAGTGTGAGAGAAAATGAGATGAAAGGTCTGTTTTTTGGAAAAATACTGACAGTGCTTGGACATTTGCTCGGAGCATTCTGATATATGAATGTATATTAATGAATTGATTTGCAGATACTGATTAAAAAACTAGGTGGCATAGGGCTTATGAGATTTTTTAAAAGTATCTGTTTCTTTTTTATTGGATTCTGCAGTGGGATTATTTCAATGTTATATTTTTACCCGATGAGAGATGCTTCTCAAAGTATAGGTGAGGAAAAAGACTCCCTTATGGAAAATTTTATTGAGGCCTCAAATATTCCGGAGACACTTTGTGCCGACACAAGGTATGTTTTGGAAGAAAAAGATTTGCTGAATGGGCAAACAGTAGAAACTGTATGGAAACTACCTGATAAATATATTGGAATGGATAGGGAAACTTTTGTAAGTGCGATGGAGACATATGAATTCTCACCACCTCTTAAGGAATTGGAACGTGGATTTGAGAATCTGGAGGTTCTTTCTTTTTCGAGAGAACAGGTTACTGTACAAATGAATTATAAATTTGCAGAGGCTAAAACCAGTTTTTATCTTGCAGTTTTGGACCATGAGGTGATAGTATATCTTGAAGATAAGCGGACAATATATCTTCATACAGGCATCATGTTGGAGGATCTTCCTGATCGTTTACAGCTTGAAATTATACAAATGTATTTTATGGAGAATGAAGAAGAACTGTATGATTTTCTGGAAGCATATTCCAGCTGAAGAGGAGAAATGGATCAATGAAAAGATATAGAATCGGAATTATTGGCGGTGGGGCATCCGGAATAATGGCAGCAATCACTGCCGCAGGAGAGGGAATGGACGTGACACTGCTTGAGGGTGGCGAACGTATTGGCAGGAAAATTTTAATGACCGGAAACGGAAGATGCAATTTATCCAATCTATATATGGATGAGCACATGTATTACGGGGCAAATAGAGATTGGATTATGAATCATATCAGGCAGTTTGATGTGCAGGACACAATTGCATTCTTTCAAAGGCTTGGACTTTTGGTGAAAGATAAAAATGGTTATTTGTATCCGTATTGTGAGCAGGCATCTGTTCTTTTAGATGCAATGCGATTTGAAGCCGGTGCGCTTGGAGTGAAAGTTGTAACAGGTTTCAAGGTTGATAAAATTCAAAAAAAATCAGATGTATTTGTGGTAAGTGCCGAAAAGAACAGTTTTGAATTTGATAGAATCATTATTGCCTGTGGCGGTAAGGCTGCCCCCAAGACCGGTTCTGACGGCTCGGGATATACGTTGGCTAAACAATTGGGACATACTATCAACCCGGTTGTCCCTGCGCTGGTACAGCTTCGCTGTGAGGAAACTTTTATGAAATCCATAGCCGGAGTACGTGCGGAGGGGACGGTGAAGGTGATGTCCCGGGGAAAGTGTATCGTAGAAGAGACAGGAGAGATTCAGTTCACAGATTACGGTATTTCCGGAATACCGGTTTTTCAGATAAGCAGAGTTGTCAATTATATGCTGTTAAAGCAAGAAAAGGTCACTGTGAAACTTGACTTGCTTCCGGGCATCGATGATTCTACATATGAACATATAAAGATTAACAGAAAACTTTTACAAAATGACAGGACGATTGAAGAATTGTTTAATGGAATTCTGAATAAAAAAATCATGGCTCTTTTCATTAAACTTACGGGTTTGAAACCCCAGGAATCATCCGACTCACTTTCAGATTCCTCCTTTGACATGGTTCTTGCACTGTGTAAGAATTTTGAGTTACATGTTTATGAAAGCAATTCCTTTGAACAGGCCCAAGTATGTGCAGGGGGCGTAAATGTTTCTGAACTTACAGACACATTGGAATCAAGCATAGTTCCCGGAGCCTTTTTTGCCGGTGAAATAATTGATGTAGACGGAAAATGCGGGGGATATAATCTCCAATGGGCGTGGAGCAGCGGTTATATTGCTGCGATAGCCGCCTCAAAATAGAAAGGTAAATAAAAATGATTAGAATTAATCAGCTGAAAACAGAGGTTACGGATGATAGGCAGGTTTTATACAGACATCTGGCGGAACTTTTGGATTATAAGTCAAATGATTTAAAAAAGGTAGAAATTATCAGACGTTCCATTGATGCAAGGAAAAAGCCAGATATACAATATATTTACACAGTAGATGTTTATCTCGAAAATGAAGAAAAGGTCTATCGAAAACTGATTTCCAAGAGGAAACTGAAAGAACAGATAACTTTATGTAAACCGGAGATATATCACTTTCCGATAGCCGGCGGGCGCAGGTTACAACATCAACCGGTTATAATCGGAACGGGACCGGCTGGTTTATTTTGCGGTTATTTACTTGCGAAGCACGGTTATAGACCGATTCTCTTGGAAAGAGGAAAGGATGTTGATGCCAGAAGCGAGGATGTTGAGCACTTCTGGAGTACAGGTGTGTTAAATCCTGCATCAAATGTGCAATTTGGTGAGGGTGGAGCAGGAACTTTTTCGGACGGTAAACTGAACACTCTGGTGAAAGACAAGGACGGAAGAAACAAAGAGGTTTTAGCTATTTTTGTAAAACACGGTGCTCCTGAAGAAATTTTATATGATGCGAAGCCACACATTGGAACAGATGTATTAAAAACGGTTGTCAAGAGTATGAGAGAAGAAAT
>JAILPF010000554.1 GCA_024699575.1 Acetatifactor sp.
TTTCGATTTTGAACAGACTCAGGTACCTCGACAATCTCCTGACTCGGCACAACATACTCTGTTGGAGTCAATGAAATGGTATCCGTAATCTCCGGGTGCGCGGCATTGAAATTCTGCAACGCATTCACCTTTTCGGCAAGGGACTGCGTAAGCTCCGGATTAAACGCACATACCAGCACAAATCCACAGATAAGTGCAATAATCAGCAATATGAAATTGAAAAGCTTTTTCAACAATTTCATGTCTATCTCCTCACAGCCATCCTTATCCGTAAATATGATGACGTCCAATTAAATAAAATTCATTGTCGCTGCCCACGATACTATAGGCATCATCCGGCACTTCATGGGAAACCACTAATTCTCCATCAAGAAATCCATACAACCTGTCATCCACAGTATACACCACATCCTTTGAGCCTTTCCATGCACCGTACTGTCCTTTTCCTGCTGCAATGCGCTTATTGGAATAAGCCCCCTTCTCCTCAACATCAAAGCAGTATGTCTGTCGCATCGCATCATCTGTGACAAGCGCCTGTCCCGCGCACTGTATCGTATGAAGAAGCAAACTTCTCGCCAAGTCGATGGTTGCCTCCACAGCCGTCTTTCCATCAGGAGCCATATAGTAATCCGAAATCTTTTTTGCAATAATCCCGTCAAACATTCCGGGATAGTCCATATGTGCAGGACGTACAAACCATTCGGGATTCACTCTGTCCGCAGATACCTTTTCCAGCACCTGCATGGTGTTGAACGGATTGTCAATATCAACAGCATACATTTTTTCACCGCGTTTACGAAACCAGGAAAAAAACGGGTGATAATCCGTGATATCATGATTCTCGAAAGGATTGCCCGAAGTCGTCTTTCTCAATTCAGCATAATCCACTGCAACCAACAGGTGGTTCTCACTGTCAACTGCCAGAGCAGCCGGGAAAAAGTGGATATCCAGGAATGGAATTACTTTTTGACTCTTTTTATCATATCGGTAGATTGTCTTCGATACTTTATCACACCAGTACAGATTTCCCTCTCTGTCCAGTGTTGCACCCTGTGCAAAATCGAATCCTTCCGCAATCACCTTGAAATCACCGACTTTTACAATATTGCCATCCTGCGCCTTTCCTGAAATGGAAAGCTTGGCATATTCCGGAGATTTTGCAAAGAATCCGGAGGTGGCATTTTTCAAAGTCACAGTGAAGGTATACTGCATCTGTGCCTTATTGTGCAGATTTTTGAATACAATATTTTCACAGTCCCAGATTTTAATACCATAATCATAGGAACGGTTCACCGCAACCACACGGAACAGGAAATATCCCACAACATCCACATTTTTACAGGATACCAATTCCATGGGAAGGCATTCCATACCTTCTGCCTTTTCTTCCTCGGTCTGCAATGCATACAGCTTCCAGTTTTCTACGCGATGCATCTTAATTTCCTTGCGGACATGATGTTCCAAAGAAATCGCATACATCTTACCGGGTGTGGCTGTATCGGTAATCGCAATTCCCGCCTCCGCGTACGGGCTCGCACTCCAGATATCTTTAAAGACACCTCCGCCTCCATTTGTAATCCAAAGACTGGAATACTGGAAATCCCAGATTCTATCCGGATCATAGTCAGCTGTTCTGGAAGGATTATACAGTGTGGCAAATGGATTACGCCCATCGCGGAACATCAGGCCATGTCCGCCCATAAACTTCACGTCATTCATATAGGATGTCTCATCCGCCATCCACTTGATTCCCACAGCGCGTGGATTTTTCCCGGCGGTGTCCACTCCGATTCCATTGACAACTGTCCTGCCGCTTTCTGCCGTTTCAATGACTGCCTTTGGAGTACCAAAGCTTTCAAATGCAGGTGTGTCATCTGTTATGACAATCTGTGTGGTAATCGGTGACATTCCGACGAGAGTAATGTTCTTATGCAATTTTAAAGAGTCTGTGACATGATAAATTCCCTGCGGAAAGTACAGTACAGCCTCTCTGTCAATTGCTGCCTGCAACGCACATGTATCATCAGCGATTCCATCCCCAACTGCTCCGTACTTTTTAACAGAAACCCACTCTGACATAGGCGGAAGCTCCGGGATATCGCTCTCAGGAAGATCCGGACTATGCTCCAGCGCTTTCACCACCGCATCTTCCCTGTGTTTAGCCACGTCCGCCACATCCGAATACACATATCCGAATGTATAGTCCTCCACAACATAGTTTCTATGCGGTACGGTGTATACCTTGCCGCTCTCTTTTCTCTTTATCAGCACAGGGACATCATGACAATACACATTCTTCAGATTCGTCTGCTGAATAATCTTCTCCTCGCAATAAAATGAGATTGCTTCCCCATTGATATTTTCAAACAAACAGTCTTCCAAATAGAGCTTTTCCCATGCTCCGGTCTGATAGATGTCAAATGCCTTAGGAGTGTCCGAAATCCGTAATCTGAATCCGCAGAAACCGGTTGTTGTGGTTAAAACAGCCGCTTTTTTCTGTCTCATAAACACTGAATCAAGCATTGCAAACGGCCATCCGGGAGAAGTCATTCTGCAGACAATCGCGTACTCTCCTCCCTCAAAGGTTAAATCCTCCATTTCATTTCCCACATCAAATAGACCGGCCAAACCGTCTCCCAGGTCAAAATGACAATGACTGATAAATCCATGCTGTGCAAAATGTGCACGAATACAGATAGCACCCCTGTGTACGCCCTCTATTCTGAAATCAATATTGCTGAGAGCACTGTAAAAAGTCCCTGCGTTGGCATCTCTGGGTTCCTCCTTCATACAGTCTCTCTCACCGATAAACCACAGCATATAGTTCGCTCCGGGATACCCGTCAAAGTACGATTCTTTGGCAAAATCTTCTGCGGTTGGATTGCTGCCTTCAAATCCCTCTGCATCCTTCGGAAGAACAAAAACAGGTCTGTTTTTACCATAACCGATCAGACGTACTGCAGGCGGAATCCGCACCGTATGTTTCAGAGGATACTCTCCCTCAGGAATATACAGGATTCCGTAACACTGCTCCTGAACCAGACGGTTTATCGCCTCCTGTAAAATACCGCTGACATCATCGTTTGCCTCCCCCAGTCCGGGGAACTCCTCCTTCGTAAAAAACAATCCTGTATCATCTTGAAATTTATCCTGAAAGACCGAATTTCTTCCTGTCCACATAAAAAATATCCTCCGTCTAAAAATGTTCTTTGCACGTAGCTCAGATACATCTATTATAACAGAGAATA
>JAILPF010000574.1 GCA_024699575.1 Acetatifactor sp.
CCAATTTCTGCTCTGGAGAAATTCAATAGCACTACTCCTTTTTTTGTCTTTTTGATGAAATCTTTATTGTATTTTTCGCGTGTCTCTTCCGTTAACGGTGCATGTATAGATATAATGTCTGATTTTTTCAGCAGTTCCTCCTCATCTACAACTTGTATTTTATTGTTTAAAGCAAGCGCTGCATTGATCGTCAAATGAGGATCCGTACCTAATACTTTCATTCCCAGAGCAATTGCTGATTCAGCAACCAACGCACCAACAGCCCCCAAGCCTATCACACCTAATGTCATACCCTTCAGTTCATGGCCTGCAAATTGTCCCTTTCCATTTTCCCCCATTTTAGGCACTGCATCTCCATTTCCCTTGAGGGTTGAGGTCCATTCAATACTTTCCAATATGTTTCTGGTTGAAATAAGCATAGCTGCAATCGTCATTTCCTTGACTGCATTTGCATTCGCCCCCGGCGTGTTAAATACAACAATCCCCTCTTCTGCACATCGCTCAACAGGAATGGTATTCACTCCAGCGCCTGCCCGACCAATCGCTACAAGATTTTGGGGAAAGCTTAAATCATGCATTACATAACTTCTGACTAAAATAGCATCCGCTGAATCGATCTCCTTTGACACACTGTACTGTGCACTGTCTAACCGATCATAGATTTTCGTTGAAATTGAGTTCAGTGTTCCAATTTTGTACATTTTATTTTTCCTCCTATAAATTCAATTCTTTATCAATCATTTATGCTATCAATAAATAATAAAATATTATTTTTATATGACTCCATTAGTTCTTCCAAGCGACTTCCAATTTCCTCATGGTACGGTTGCCCCTTCATTCTTTTCTTTAACATCAGCCTTTCTGTAATCGTCGCGTTATTGAAGTCATTTTCCAATAAATGCTTTGCCTCATTGTATCTATCATTCTCATCTACTCTTGCTAAATACTCTGCCCGTTTAACCATCAAATCTATATGGCAACGCAAAAGATGAAGTTCCTTGGTTCTTAAACGCTGTCCACTCTTTACTGCATTTTTAAATACCTCCAGCGCCCGAAATCCAGTCGTATAGTTCAACCGATGGTCAAACATGGTCGGTACATCCTCATTGACATATGGAGGGCTATCGATAAATTTTTGCAGCCTGTACCGTAGTCGCTCGCGATCGAGAGTATATCCCACACGATCAATCGCATATTTTCCATCTAAGCTTTCTGTATATTGATAAGATGCTATATTATTCACCGGTTCATTTTTGAATAGAACGATTCCTCTGACATAGTCTGCGCCTTCCGGTACTGCATCATATCCTTGCACCAATTCATGGATAAATACTTTCTTCTTGCTTTTCATTCGAAAATCAAAATAATCACACGCATACATCTGATCAGCTTCGTAGCCATACAGAAAAATGTCATGCATTCTATGTGTTTTCCCATAGGACGCATATCCTTCCACATAAAAAGTGTCTATCAGCAAATAAACATAAAAATCCTGTTCAATCAGTCGGCACAGTTGTTCTTTCAAATCCATGCCGCTTACAAACACATCTCTATGGATTCTGGATACATGAACAAATGGACATGTCCACCATATTTTGTTGAAATCTAAAAACTCAAAAACATCGGGATTGACTCCGTCTTTGCGAATGATCAAGTCGACATAGTTCTCTAAAATCCAAGGATATGTCAAATCATGCTGATTCTCCAAGACAGAAAGAAAATGATCATAATTTGGTGTAAAGGAAAAAGTAGAATCTTTTAATGGTAATATGTATTTATTTTTCACCCTCAAGTCCCCCTCACAACGTGAAACGTTTCACGTCTGTTTATAAACTTACCAAAGTTTCTGTCTTTTGTCAATACTCTTGTTTCAAGCATTTAAATCTGCTATAGTGTTCTAGTTGTAAATCGTATTAATCCATAATAGAAAGGCTCTAACCATGGAAAGAAATCTTCAGATAAAACACTCTCTTCTGCTGCTGTTCGCCTCCATCATCTGGGGCACGGCATTTGTTGCTCAAAGTGCCGGAGGAGATGTAACCGGTCCCTATACCTTTAACTGTATCCGTTCCTTTATCGGTGCTGCGGCACTGTTGCCGGTAATCATCTGGCGCGACCGTACAGGCACCTCCAAACGTCCTGTAAGCAAAGAGGATAAAAAAAATCTCCTTCTGGGAGGAGTGTTATGCGGTGCGGTATTGTGTTTTGTAACTAACATGCAGCAACTGGGACTTTACTACGGAACCACTGCCGGCAAGGGCGGTTTCCTCACTGCCTGTTATATTCTTTTAGTTCCCATTCTGGGGTTGTTTTTGAAAAAGAAATGTTCTTTTAATATATGGATAGGAGTTGCTTTTGCTTTAGTTGGTCTCTATCTCTTGTGTATGAATGAATCCTTCGCGTTACAGTACTCCGATATTCTGATGATGCTCTGTGCCTTTGCCTTTGCAGTCCACATCCTGCTGGTAGAATACTTTTCTCCCAAGGTGGGAAGTGTCAGACTTTGTGCCCTGCAGTTTTTTGTTACCGGAGTGATTTCCATTCTCCTCATGGTATTTGTGGAAATGAAGCCCTTTGCCGGAGGATTTGCAGGCTGGAGTGCTTCTCTTACAACAAGCGCCGCCTGGATTCCACTGCTCTATGCAGGTGTTCTCTCAAGCGGCGTCGCATATACACTACAGATTATCGGACAGCGTGGTTTAAATCCCACCGTCGCTTCCCTCATGATGAGCCCCGAATCGGCTTTTTCCGCACTGGGCGGATGGATTATATTACATGAGGTGTTAAGCGCAAGGGAATTGTCCGGATGTTTATTCATTTTTATCGCGATTCTGCTGGCACAATTACCAGCAGAATGGTTTCGATTGACACGTAAGAAGCAAACGCTTGACTACTGATAAGTGTTGTAAATAGCCACCTGGTCGTAAATGCATCGCCAGCTACTGCTGCTGCCGGCTGTGGCACAGATGTAGGGTGTGCCGTCATCTGCAATGCTGTAGCTTACCGCACAGCTGCCGGACTGATTGACAAATCCGGTTTTGGCGCAAAGCACTTCACCGCCGGTTTCTTTATCCTCGATGCGGCGCAAAAACCAATTCGATACCGTGATACCATCCGGATGCTGCTCTGTGGAGGACGTGGTGTAGGTATGGAGGGACAATACCTCCCTGCACCAGTCATTCTGCATGGCAGCTTTCATTATGACCGCCATATCATATAAGGTACAATAGTGTTCCTTATCATAAATGCCCACACAGTTGGTAAAATGAGCGGTATCGGACAGTCCCAATTCTTCCAGCTTTGCATTCATCATATCCACAAACGCTTCATGGGAGCCTGCCACATAACAGGCCAGTGCAACCGCCGCATCCCCTCCGGAGGGCAGTATGGTTCCGTAGAACAAATCCCTTAATGTCACTACCTCTCCGTCCAGAAATCCCACAGAGCTGCAGTCGTTGACATAGGCATAATCCGTCTGTTCCAGGGTCATGGTAAAAGTATCATCCAAATCTGTCACATGCTCCGCAGCCACAAGAACTGTCAACACCTTGGTCATAGAGGCAGGGCTAATTCTCTCTTTTGCATCCTTCCATGCCACAATCTCATTGGTATTGTCATTCACAATAATCGCATGGGTGCTGACAACGCTCTCATCAGCAATCCACGCTGTTGTGTCCACTGATTTCGGGAGTTCTACCGTCTGTGGTACGTTGTTCATCGGTGTCTCTTCCTCATCGATGATATCAGCGGTACTATCCGCTTCCTCAAGCTGATCCTGTGTCACAATATCCACCGTAGCACTTTCTGCGGGCTCCTGCGTAACCGATACCTGCTCCTCACTCTCCTCATGCCCAGCCGCGTGCTTTACAAGCCCGGTAATTGAGACGATCAACACCGCTACGGCTACAATTCCCCCGGCAAGATAATATTTCATATTTCTGTTTAAGCGCTCTCTGCGCTCTTTTTCCTGCTTCATGCGGGCAATGCGCTCCGCTCTGCGTCTATCTCTTAATTCCTCATCATATTCCTCTGTTTGATATGCTCGTACTTCCAAAAACAAATACCTTCCTATCCTTTATTTTGTTGTCTGCGTCTTTTCTACAATGGATTTACCGCGCCATTTTCCGCTTTGCCATCTTCGCATGACAATCATTCCTCGAATGCACTCATCCATTGCGGTCCCCATAAATACTCCGACTACACCGATTCCTGACACAATACCGAACAGGTATCCACCGGTGGCACCCAGACACCACATAGTCACAAGCCCTACCAACAGCGGGAAGAGGTAATCCCCGGCAGCCTTCAGACTGCATATGAAGGTCATGTTCAGGCATCTGCCGATTTCCAGAAAAATATCCACAAACATGATCCAGAATGCCAGATGTATGATTTCCTCGTTGGATGTAAACAGCCTGAGCGTGTAGGGTGAAATCAAACAGTTTACCGTGGAGAGTCCAATGGTGATGGGCATGGTCAGCTTCAAGGTACTCCACACTCTTCTGTAGGCCGCATCCTCCTTGTCTGCACCCACCAGATGTCCGGTGATAATCTGAGTCGCCATGGCAGAGGTATTGGAGAATACGTTTGCGAAGGAAATCAGCGACTGGCAGTATATTCGGGCATTCACCGAAGCATTTCCCATACTGTTGACAAAGGACAGTAACACCAACTGGTACATATTATAAGACATACTCTCTCCGGCAGAGGGTAATCCGATTCGAATCATCTGCCACAAAAGCCTACCCGGAAACGGATGAAGCAGGCGCAGGCTCAATTTACCAATCTTTCGATGATAGAACACCGCAAGTGCCGCCGTAAGTGCTACACCGCGGGCGATTACGGTAGACAATGCCACACCCTTCACTCCCCAGTTTAAGAACCGGAGAGGGCCATATAAAAATAGATAATTACCCACAATATTAATCAGGTTGATAATAACTGAAATGTACATACCAACCTTAGTATACCCATTGCACCTGAGAATCTGCAGCATCACATTGTAGCAGGCCTGAAAAAACAGGAAACCTCCCACAAGATTGATGTAAACGAGCGCATCCGGCATCATCTCTGCGGAGACATGAAGCAGATTCATACATGGACGTTTGAATGCCACAATCAGCATACTGAGTGCCAGACCAAATATCAGATTCACTACCAGAACAAGGGTATAAATCTTATTCATCTGACCGTACTCTTTTGCTCCCAGATACTGTGCAACCACCACTGCAGTGGCTGTGGCGATAATACCAAACATCAGAATCAAAAGATTCATAATCTGGTTGGCATTTCCCACTGCTCCCACCGCATTCTCCGAATAGTGGCTGAGCATCAGGGTATCCACGTTATTTACTAAAATATTCAAAAAGGTTTCCAAAAACATTGGTCCTGCCAGGAAAAGCAGCGGCGTATTTTCGTCAATCTGATTCTTTTGTCTGTCTGCCATTTATTTTCCCTCTAAATCCCGCATGGTTTCAAAAGGATAAACTACGCCCCATTTTGCACGCAAGGAATCCATCTGTCCCATCACAGTAAGGATTTCGCTATGCGGCATCTGTTCACATTCCATTGCGCCGCTCTCAAGGGCTTCTTTACACGCCAGTACCTCATACTCATATCCGTTCACCAGCATGGGACCTGCAATTTCTTCCACAAGCTTTCCCTTTTCGTCATAGACGAAAAATTTCTCCAGGTTGTTCAGA
Organism: Acetatifactor sp.; assembly: GCA_024699575.1. GTDB lineage: Bacteria > Bacillota > Clostridia > Lachnospirales > Lachnospiraceae > Acetatifactor. Next base: position 5,703 of record JAILPF010000574.1, read on the forward strand.
TTATTCACATAAATATATCCCTTCGTCCCGTTGATAAAGCCCTCGTTACGGCTTCCGGATACCATGGATGTGCGAAGGTAGGCTGTTTTTCCATCTGCATAATGCAGGGTAATTCTATCCGTGGCATCCACACCGGTCTGATACAGAATGCAATCGCTCTCCACAGAAGCCACATCATCGCCCAAAAACATGGATGCAAAGGTAAGTGTATACACACCGAGGTCTAACAATGCTCCTCCTGCAAGTGCCGGCTCACGAAGTCTGGGCACCTCACAGATGGGTACGGAAAAGTCTGCCTCCACCGTCTTCACCTCTCCGATTCTGCCCTCTGCAATGATTTTCTCTATCATTTTTCTCGCAGGCAGATATCTGGTCCAAATGGCCTCCGCCAGAAGAACCTTTCTTTCGCGGGCGATACTAACCAGCTCTGTCGCCTGTTTTTTGTTGGCCGTAAATGCCTTCTCCACCAGTACTGCTTTGTCATGAGTCAGCGCCAGTTTCGCATTCTCATAATGCATGGCATGAGGCGTTGCAATATAAATCAAATCCACCTTATTGTCTTCGACCAGTTCCTCGTAGGAACCGTAGGCTTTTTGAAATCCCCATTTATCGGCAAAACTTTTTGCCTTCTCTATGTCTCGGGATGCCACCGCATAGGAAACCACCTCATCCTTGATTCCCGCAAGAGCTGCTGCCATGCTGCCTGCAATATTTCCTGCACCCATAATTGCCACGTTGAGTTTTCCCATCGGTTTATCCTCCATTCTTTTTCAAATCTATTTAAAATTATATCAAAAATACGCAAAAAAAGAAGCCCTATTTGTAGCAAATAAGACTTCTTTTCAGAGGAATAACACAATGAAAAATTAGGTTAGTAAGCTTACTTGGGCAGCACTGCAAAATCTTCTATCTGCATAGCTGTATTCAAAGTTCTGACACCGGCCATTCCCTGAAGATAGGGGTGGTTGTCGTCTCTATATCTGATGCACTCCGTTCCATCCACTAAGATAATCAGTTCATTTCCCTGTGCCGAAACAGACAGTTCATACATCTTTCCTTCCGAGTAGTCATCAATAGACGTCTCCGTCAGTAAGGAAGCTTCATAGTTAAGTTTATATAAGGATACCTTTCCCTGTCCCAATGACACATAGTAACCCTGGACAAAGTAGGTTCCCAGAACCGGGCTGTCACCGGCTCCGCCCTGAGCAGGGTTGGTCGCACGAAGCAAGATTCCTGCATCCGCACGCTCACCCTCTGCAGAAATGTGTGCTATGACTGTATAATCGCCCCAGTTTTCCTTGCCGTAAAGCCTTTTTCCGGTAGTGTTTCCATTGTCGGAAAGGGAAAGCACACCACCCTTGATTCTCCACTCTCCGTCCGAATAACTGTAATCATCCAGAATAGAATCATAAGTAAGATTGATTTCCTCCACTTTCTCATAGAAGGTAACAGAGAATTCTTCCAGACAAACCCCAGGCTGATGAAAGAGCAGTTTCAGCACATGTCTTCCTTCTTTCAGCGGCACATCACGAACAATGGCTGTCCCATATCTTTCACCATCCTCTGTCGCTGCAAGATGAATTTCTGCTCCTTCTGAAGTTTCGCCGTCTATCATAATGGTGCACACCGCATCCGTTGCTGCGGTATATCTAAGGTCAAAATCGTACGCACCATCTGCCTCCACATTTACCACATACTCTGCCCAGTCTGCATCGGAACCGGTCTGCAGAGACAAGATGTCACCTTCTCCAGTAATTTCCTTCATCGTTTCCGAAGCATTCAGGCAATGAACCGCCTGTATGGTTCCCGGAACCGGCTTCTCATAGGTGCAGATGCTGCTTCCGCCAACCGCATTACTTCCACCGATAAATCCAAAATTTGCATGGCAGCCATCTGCGAAATATCCGATTGCTCCGCCGGTCAGGCTACAGGAAGTCACACCCAGTTTTCTGTCATTCATATACAGGGTAAGAGTTTCTCCTTTTTTCTCCACTTCAAAAGTCTGATTGACTGATAAAAGTACAGGCTCGTCAAAGCTTCCCTGTAAGGGGAAACTTGTGTCTGCGGTTTTGCCGTTTTCCACCTGGGTAACCGTTACCCTTTGTGCTGCCTCATCCACTGCAAAGCGCCCATAATTCTTCTCATCCATATAGCAGAAGTACCCTCCGATAATTCCGTCCTCGCCATCCTTGGAGAGGTTGTATTCTGCCGTAAAATCGTTTGCAAGTACTTCTTCGGAAAGGAAACCATCTTTGATTTTTACAAATCCGGCAGGCAATTCGCTCTCTTGAAAATAGGCGCTGATGGCAGGCATATCCGGCATCTGTTGGTCAGTAGTTGTGGGACCCAAAACAGTCATTCTGCTTCCGTTAAATGCAATGCGGTCGATATTCATCTCACGCTTTGGCATACCCTCCACAGCGCGACCAATTAAATTGTGATACACAATGTAATAACTGTCCAAATCCGGTCCCTTCACAGAGGAACTGTGACCGATTCCGTACAGATTCCCCATGGTATGAAGCAGCACCGGATTATTGTCCGCTGGTTCGAAACTTACCGGGGACTCTAAGGACACTCCGACATCAATACGATACCCTCTGGAAAATACATGGTTTCCTGTATAAGTCAGATAATATCTGCCATCTGTCTTTATCACCATCGGGCCTTCCGTCCAGCCGTGCATTTTGGCATTTACGTCGATTGTTCTCGCTTCCATCTTACCGGGTGCAGTCATCTCATGTGCCATGATACCGTTGTCACTGGAATGATAGAAATACCACTTTCCGTCATCATCAATGAATACGGAGCCATCGATAGACATGCCGATATTGTGGGTAATGGCCTGAAACGGCCCTGTGGGGGAATCACTCTCAAACACATAATGTCCCTTTCCGGCAGGGGATGAGTACATATAAAACTTGCCGTTATAATAAACTACCTCCGGTGCATAAGCTGCCTTGGTAATCTTTTCTTCTGCACAAATGCCCTCGTATTCCCAGTTTACCAAATCCTTGGAACGGAAGCATTTCACTCCCACTTCCGTATCTCTGGTGCTCATATATAAATAGTAATATCCGTTGTATCGCATCACATAAGGGTCACCGGTTCCGTAATCATACCATGTATCCTCGTGAATACTTGTGATAGGATTGTTAAAGCTTGTCTGCATCACTTCCACATTCTCCTGTTTTTGTTCGTTCACATTCTCTTGCGTATCCTGCGTATCCACAGAAGCACCGCACCCTGTCAAGATTCGGAGCCCGCACATACACGCACAGAGAATAATTGTTTTATGAACCCATTGCCTCTTTCTCATTACATTTCCTGCTTTCCTGTCTCAAATGTTGCGACACTCTCCAACAATTCACCCATAAATCTTTCCAATCTCTCAGCCAGCTTCAATAGTGCATCCATCTCAGTCTTTTGGTTTTTGCTCAGATTGTTCACCTGCTCCGTAGAAGCTGCAACTTCCTCAGTGACAGCGGCAATATTTTCCATGCGTTGTCCCATATTCTGTTTCAGATTCTGCATTGCGCCGGTATACTGCTTGATATCATCCAGTTTTTTGTTCATGGCAATCAGTTTCTCATTCATGGTCTCAAATATCACGTTGGTTGCATCCACGCTTCTTCGCTGATCCTCATAAATGCTGCCGGATTTTGCGATTAAATTGGAGACCTCGCCGGTCTTATTTCCAATATTCTGCAAAATATTTTTCACTTCATCCGTTGCAGTCTTCGACTGTTCCGCCAGCTTTCTCACTTCTTCCGCTACCACTGCAAAGCCTCTACCGGCTTCTCCTGCTCTGGCAGCTTCTATGCTGGCGTTCAATGACAGGAGATTCGTCTGCTCACTGATACTTTCCACAAAATTCATTACATCGCTTACGCTGTTGGTCAAATCGATGAGTTCATAGATTTGTTCATTGGTGGTTCTGGTGATATCCAGTGATTCATTCACACTGTCTGTCAAATGGTTCATGCTGCCTTGCACCGTAATCATTTGTTCCTTCGTCTCACGACTGACGAAAAGGATATCATCACTTCTCTCCACCACCTGCCCAATCCCGTCAGCCAACTGTTCCATGGCATGCATTGTTTTCTGGGCATCCTCAGCCTGACTGTTGCTGCCCTCTGCAATACCGGCAATTGCCAGATTAAGCGCCTCAAACTCTTCGACAGTTTTCCGCACAATCTGTTGAAGCATATCTGCTTCTCTTCTTGTCTTGACTGCCTGCTCCTCCGTAGAAATCATGCTATGACACATATTCTTCATCATATGATTAAAGCTTTTTCCCAAAAGGGCAAATTCCTTGCTTCCAACTGTTTTTGCGCTTACCGTCAAATCACCGTTCTCCGCCTTTCGCATAATCTCTACCAGATGGTTAACCGGCTTAGAAACGCTGCCGGATATCCAGATGCCCACAAGCACAGCCAGAATCACCAAGGCTATTAATCCAATCATCACAAAGCGTACACTCTCATCCAAATCCTTGGTGAGCACTGCCTCCGGAATTGCCAGGATGACGTTCCATCCGTTCTCCAACCCGGAGTAGTATATCAAATCTCCATCTCTGGTCACTCCGGACAGTTCATCTTCTTTCCCTGTCACAATCTTCCAGATTTCCTCCGGCAATTCCGCCATCCCCTCATCCGAAGTATAAATGATTTCTCCGCTCTCCGCCGTTAAATAAAGCGTAGAATTTTCCATCAGTCCGATGGAGTCCAGGTTAGATAAGACTTTATTGATATTCAAATCCGCAGCCAGTATAACTTTTTTATCTTCCGCACCTTTTTGTGAAAAAGAATACGCAAACTGCTTTAACAAAACCACGGACGAGTTTTCTCCCCCCGCAAGCACTCTCCACTGATATTCATAATTGGACAAAAGTGCTTCATTATTCCATATCTCATCTTTAGGAATCAATAAGTTCGTGCCGAACTGCTCCTCCTCAGAAAGCAGGACTGTAATTGCTTTGATAGATTTATCCGAAGACTGTGCTGTAGCAATCTGAGCCTGCAAATCTCTCTGTGCATCAAACACTGTCAGCTCATCCTCCGCATATAAGCTTCCTACAAGCCCAGTTCCTATCGTAATGGAATTCCCCAGATTATTGACACTTGTCTCCATCTGATTTACATAATAATTGATATTTACTGCAGTCTGTTTTAACATTTCCACTGCAAGGTTTTTACTGTTTTGTCTGATAACTTCCTCAGCATTCCTATTGATTGCAAAGCTCATACCGACCAGCGGAACCGTGGCCAGTAAAAGAATGGAGATTAACAGACGGTTCTTAATGGAACCGCCTGTGATCTTTTTCCCAATTTTTTTCTTGTGCTGTCTCATGTTGTCTGCCACCTTTATCGTTTATGGATACATGCGATGAAAGCTCTGATTTCCATAAAAATGATCCACCGTAACAAGCAGCTCATTGAATGCTGTCTCAATAATTCCCGGTGCATACGCCTGTGATCCATTCGTCCAAATTGAGGCTTTTCCACCCCATGTCTCAAAGTTATTCAAGGTCCTGATATATTTAATATGGGATCTCCTGACTGTTACATCCGCCCAGGAGTTATCCGGCGTACCGCCAAAGTCCTCATCGGTGCAAAAGACCACACCCACCGGTCCATTGCCAACCCTTGTGGCAACGGGGCAATATGCGTTATATCTTCTGCCGCTTCCGCCGTCTATTCCACACTGATAAATGATTTGTCTGCCGGAATAATCCCATGATAATCCACCGTCAAATGATTGAATTGCCCGCACCACATTGGCATACTGCCCACCTGATGCGCTGTCTTCAATCCCTTCCGTCACTAACATAATTCGATTGTTGCCAAGATCCACCACAGATGCCATGCCATCTCTGACAAATTTCGTAATATTAGCATCCCTCGATGCCGCGACAACACCATATTTATTCCAGCTTCCACTTCTGCCGTTTCTACCCTGCATGGCAATCCACTGGGAACCGCTCATACCGTTTTGAGTCGCTAACGGCTCCGAGTCATAATAGCATTGCATATCACCGTTCTGAGCAATAAATAACCAGGGAGCTCCCACAAATTGTGTACACCCTGCTATGACAGTACTGTCATATACCCAGTTGTATCCTCCATCATCACTTCTGCAGACAGTGATAGCATATTGATGTGCACTGTTGTATTCACGAAATGCACAGTAGATAATATTCGTATTCGGAACTGCCATAAACATTACATCCCCAAAATCAATCGTACTGTTATTAGCAACGGTTCCTATTCTATTCCATGAAGCTCCCTTATCAGAGCTTCCCCATACTTCAATTTCATGCCCGGAGCTTCTTCCTCCTACTACCGTTCCGTCTGCTCGGACCGTCATGGAGCGGATTGCTCCTGAACCGTAATACATTTGACTGATGCTTGCAGCATATACTGCACTTGGATTTAGCATCCCAAATAAGACGATAGACAAAACAATGGAAACCCCAACCTGAATAGCCTTCTTCATAAGAAACCCCCATTTCTTATTTAATACCGGAATGTGCCATGGTGTTCATCACCTGACTCTGTAACAGGATAAACAGTAGAATATTGGGTACAAACATAATGAGTGCTGCCGCTGCGGCAACTCCTTGTCCGGCAACCGTATTGTTGGCACTGATGAGAGTGCTCATATAGAAAGCCAGTGTACGCATGCTTTCCTTGGTGGAAAACATATTGGAAGTCTCAAGATTCCCCCACACCTGTTGGAAAGACAAAATGCATACTGTTGCCACCGCCGGTTTAATCATCGGTAAAATCACTTTCCGATAAATCACCCATTTGTTTGCCCCATCCACTACTGCCGCCTCCATCAGTTCGTTCGGCACCTGGTCGATAAACTGTTTCACCAGAAACATCCCTACAGGCATCGCCAGAAGTGGCAGAATATGCGCGAAATAGGTGTCCATAATTCCCAGCTTATCAATCACCAGATATCTTGGAATCAGCATGGCTGCCGGAACGAACATCATGGAGATTGTATTGATTTCAAAAATTAACTTCTTTCCCTTAAACTCAAACTTTGACAAAGCGAATCCGGCCATAGAGCCAAACAGAACATTGAGCACCACAACAGCCACAGTTACCAGAATGCTGTTGAAGGTGTATCGCCCTATGGAAATGATGGAGCCGTTTGAAATCTTTGCAAGACTTCTGAAATTGTCCACCGTCGGATTTTTGACAAAAAATTTGGGTGGGAAAGCATATAACTCGCTTAAGGGCTTAAAGGCATGGTTTATGATATACACAATCGGCAATGCCATAAATAGCGCTAATGGAATCAATATCATATAAAATTTAATCTGATCTTTATGGAATCCTTTCGGATTGATTGTAGTACCTCTCATAGTAACCATCCTTCCAGCCCGTAAGCTTATTTTACTTCCTTATTTTGCGTAATTTGCCAGCCACTCGTCCTTAAACTCGTTAGCCTTCTGTGTCAATTCATCTGCGATATCAGCAGGTGCAATCTCTCTGTTATCCAACTGTGCCCAGATTTCATTTTCATTCATCCAATCATTGAACTGATTGTAACCGGGTGCAACGGAGCTGATGCTGGGAACAACCTCTACCAGATGATCATATACTGCCTGAATATCCTCTTTGTCGGTGAAGCCTTTTACCACATCCCAAACTTCAGGATTGTCGATAACAGGCATACGGGATACCACTTCAAGACCTGCCTCTTTGTAACCTTCATAACGGTTCAGGCATGCCTCCTTACCCCAGGAGGTCCACTTCTGAAGTTCCCATGCTTCTCTGGGATGCTCTGTGCTTGCAGAGATTACACCGTAGTCCACAACTGCCATCTGTGCACCGCTAGGTCCCTGAGGCTGAGGATAATACAGGAATTCGCAACCGGACTGTGCAGATACAGCATCCTCAAAGTATGCAATGGTCCAGGTCCAGTCAAAGTGCATTGCACTTCTACCGAATCCGGGAGGCCATGCACCCTCATCGCCCAGGAAGCGAAGCTTATCTTCTGCAGGAGCCCACTCACAAACGCCACTGTCAATCCAGTTATATTTCAGATTGAGCGCATCCACCCAGGTCTGATCGAAATGATAGCTCTCGCCATCCCAACCGTATGCAGACTGTCCTGCGTTGTACTGAGCAGGAAAATAATCTGTGTAGTTCGGGTTGGATGTACCAAAGTAGAACTCATCCGGATGGGTAATTCTCTCAGCAATTTCCTTGAACTCATCGATGGTCCAGTCGTAGGAAGGCAAAGGCTCATTGTATTTCTCAAACACGGTCTTGTTTAAGAATACAAGATAAGGGAACATAACAGTGGGCATACCGTAAAGCTTTCCGCCGATTCTTGCGTTGTCCACCATGGAGCCGTAAATTTCAACAGCTTCCGGATCGTTCTCATAGAAATCTGTTACATCCAATGCCCATTCGTTGGCAACTGCATTTGTCACACTATAAACCCAGAATACATCAGGAAGGGAGCCTGTTGCTGCAAGTGTAGTCAATCCATCGTCCCATGCAGTCTGATCGATGTTTACAAATTCAACAGTAATATTTGGATATGCTTCCATAAATGCCTGAAGCTGTTTGTCACGCGCTTCAATCTCACCTTTTTCAGCCAGTCCCCAGCAAGCATAGGTCAGAGTAATGTCATCTGTTGTCATCTCAGGAAGTCCCAGGCTCTTTGCCTCTTCCTCGATGGCTTCCTGATCCACTGCGCTGTCAGAAGTAGCTGTCTCTTCTGTCTTCACATCAACGGATGCAGAGTCGTTTGTTGCTTCGGTTGAACCGCACCCCGCAAGCAGTCCGGTCATCAAAGACGCGGTCAATACTGCGGATAAGAATCTTTTTGTTCTTTTCATAAAAAATCCTCCTAAAAAATTATCTATCCATTTCAAGCCTTTCCATGGTAAAGGCAAAATGGCAATTTATTCGCCGGTAATACCGGCTTTGTCGATACCCTCTACGAAATATTTCTGCAGGCAGAAGTAGAGGAATAAAAGGGGTAGTATGGTCAGCACAGTTGCCGCCATACGGATTGCTTCATTCGCCACAGACTCACCCATAACCGATGCCCCCCAGCCTGCCACATTCTGAATGTGAGCTTTATACATGGCATCAAAGTTCTGTAGTTCCAAAAGCATGGTGCTTACCTTCGTGGTATCCGCTATATTCGTACCATTTAAGTACAAAGCGGTAAAATAGGTATCATTCCAATACCATACGAAGGAGAACATAAAACATAAAATGAATGCAGGAATCGCCAACGGAACCGCAATACGCAGAAAAATCTTCGCATCGGATGCCCCATCCACTCTGGCAGCCTCATCCAGCGCCAGTGGCGTCTGTTTAAAAAATTGCATGAATATCAATATGAAAATTGCACTTTTTGTACCCTGTCCAAGAAGTGCCGGATAAATCAAAGTCTTTAAGGTGCCAATCAGTTTATAATCGGAAAACATGACATAATTGGGGACCATCAATACATATGGCGGAACCACAAATGTCAGAAGAATCAGCCCTAACAGAAGCTTTTTCATCGGAAAGTTATATCTCGCAAGCCCATATCCGGTCAGTGCACACACAAGTGTCTGTGCCAATGCCGGCAGGAGTGCCCCAATCACAGTGCTTCCCAGTGTTTCCTTCACTTTCATCACATCGAACGCTTCTATATAATTCTCAAAAGTTATCTCGGTCGGAATCCATTTGACAGATGCATCCAGCAAATCCGGCAAGGTCATCAGACTGGTGATGAACATATCCAATATGGGATACAGATACACAAATCCCAGAGATATTAACAGCATATAGACGATTGCCTGGTAAAGTTTTCCCCTGTGGTGGGGTCTGCCCCAAAGTTTTGCTTTCACCCGAAGCATCAGGAGGTTCCATGATTCTTTTGACGGAATATTAACGTTTTGCATAGGACTTCCTCCTCTTCTTTCTCGGTGGTTCATAATGATAGACCTTGGTTTTGCTCTCTCTGCCAAACAACAGATAGCAGAGCAAAATCAGAAGTAAAATGCATACGGTATAAATCCATGCCATTGCAGAAGCAATACCAAATCCCTTGCTGGCATCCAGCATATTACTTCGAATCAGAATAATGACCTCGTTCAATTCGGATGTGGCAAGGAATACAGTCACATAGATACTGTTAATCAAAATCATTCCTTTGATAGCAGGAAGCACAATCTTCCAGAAGGATACCCAGGAGGACGCTCCATCCATGTAGGATGCCTCGTACAGGGAAATATCAATTTTTTGCAATCCTGCAAAGAAAATCAATGTCGGTACTCCCGAGTACCACAAAATCAACAAAAGCTCACTGAGCAAACCTGTTACCGGCTCCTGCAAAAACTTTGGCACCGCATCGTTAATCAGTTCGTACACTCCGTACTGCTCAATCAGCGGAATCGTAGCCGATCCGCTGTTCATCAGCATGGAGAGCACCGGTCCGCTCACCACAATGATGGGCAGGAAAAAGAGTGTTCGAAACAATCCCTTACAGCGAATCTGCTGGTTTAGCAGAATTGCTATCATCAATGAAAAACGCAAAATCAGTGGCAACTGTAATAAAATATCCTTCAGGAAATTCACCAAACTATCCACAAAGTAGCCATCTGCTGTAAAAAGATCTCTAAAGTTACCC
>JAILPF010000578.1 GCA_024699575.1 Acetatifactor sp.
TGATCCTGCTGATAGCCAGAGTGTTTGATGCGTTCAATGATCCTATCATGGGTATTGTAGTGGCGAAGACCAAGACCAGATGGGGTAAATTCAGACCGTGGCTGTTTATCGGAACGGTGACGAATGCAATCGTTCTGTTCATTATGTTTGCCGCGCCGCCTGCACTGGACGGTACTGGCTTGATTGCATATGCTGCAGTAACTTATATCCTCTGGGGTGTGACCTACACCATGATGGACATCCCTTATTGGTCCATGGTACCTGCTTTCACGGAAGCAGGGAAAGAGAGAGAAAGTCTGTCTGCTCTTGCACGCTCCTGTGCCGGTGTTGGCTCTGCAATTATAACCATTATCACAGTGGCATCCGTGTCTGCACTGGGTACGTTGTTTGCCGGAGAAGGTGCTTCCGATAAGGTGATTGAACGCGTCGGTTTTAAATATTTTGCGCTGATTGCGGCGGTATTGTTTGTGCTGTTTACGGTGATAACCTGTGTAGTTATCAAGGAAAAATCCACCGTGGAGATAAAGAATGCATCGGTGGGGGATATGTTTAAGGCTCTGGTGCAGAATGACCAGGCGATGACCATGGTTATCGCGATTGTTATGGTAAATACATCTGTATATATAACGTTTAATCTACTGATTTATTTCTTCAAATATGATTTGGCGGGAGAGAGTTGGAAAGCAAATTACACGCTGTTTAATACCTTTGGAGGGGCATATCAAATTTTGGCAATGATGCTGTTTTTCCCGTTGCTGCGCAGATTGTTTAACAGTATGAAGCTTTTTTATATTTGCATTGTCAGTGCTGTTTTTGGATATCTGGTACTTTTGGTGGAAGCACTTGCCGGTGCCAGAAATGTTGGATTTTTCCTGATTCCGGGGTTCTTTATTTTCTCCGCAGTGGGAATGCTGAATGTAATAGTCACAGTATTTCTTGCCAACACAGTGGATTACGGGGAACTGAAAAACAACAGGCGTGATGAGAGCGTGATTTTCTCCATGCAGACCTTTGTGGTGAAGCTTGCCTCCGGTGTGGCTGCGCTGATTGCTTCCCTTGCGCTGAGCGTATTCCATATCAGCTCCGATGAAAACGCGGTGGCATCCATCTCTGCAAGCTCCATAGTAGGACTTCGCATGACGATGACGGTTCTACCGGTTGTGGTACTTCTGATTGCAGTTGTGGTTTTCAAGAAAAAATATATTCTTTCGGATGAGAAGCTGAGGGAGATTACCCTGAAGCTGTTAGAAAGAAAGCAGGAGGAGAAATGACATGATTCAGGTCTTTGACGAGAAGGTGTTTGTGCTGGAAACAGCGCATACTACCTACGCTTTTCGGGTGCTTGATACCGGGCATTTGGAGCACTTATATTATGGACGCAAGCTACATGTGGCAGAGGCAAATGATGTAGCTCCCCTTACGGAAAAGTTTGCTTTTGCCCCGGGAAATACGAATGCATACGACGGTGAGCATAAAGCTTTTACGCTGGAGGATGTGAGACTGGAAATGTCCTCCTACGGCAAGGGGGATATCAGGGAGCCTTTTATTGAGGTGGTACATGCGGACGGAAGTTCCACCAGCGATTTCCTTTTTGAAAATGCGGTGGTGGAAAAGGGGAAAGAACCTTTCCAGACTCTTCCGGGTTCCTATGATGAGACAGGAAAAGTTGAGACCTTACGTGTGATTTTAAAGGATGCGCAGTATGATTTGGCAGTAGAGTTACATTATTATGTCTATGAAGATTGTGATGTGATATCCCGCAGTGCGAAGCTTATTAATACAGGAAAAGAATCCGTGAGCATAAGAAGGCTTATGAGTACCCAGCTGGATTTCGATATGCCGGGGTATGTATTTACCACTTTTCATGGAGCATGGGCAAGAGAAATGCAACGTGATGATGTGCTGGTGAGCAGTGGAAAGTATGTGAACTCCAGCTATACCGGGACATCCTCGAACAGAGCGAATCCGTTCTGCATGTTACATCCGACGCAGACCACGGAGGATACGGGTGAGTGTTATGGTTTTAACCTGATTTACAGCGGCAATCATATGGAAGCGGTGGATGTCAACAGCTTTGGAAAGACCAGATTCTTGTCAGGTATCAACCCGCAGTCTTTTGCGTATGAGGCTGCTCCCGGGGAAATGTTCGAAGCACCGGAGGCAGTGATGACCTTTTCCTATCAGGGCTATAATGGCATGAGCAGGTGTATGCACCGGTTTGTCCGCGAACACATTGTGCGGGGAGAATGGAAGAAAAAGAACAGACCGGTTCTTTTAAACAGCTGGGAGGCAGCCTACTTTGATATCAATGAGCATAAGCTTTTAAATCTTGCAAAGGCAGGAAAAGAGCTGGGGATTGAACTGTTTGTCATGGACGACGGATGGTTTGGAAACCGTAATGATGATACTTCCAGTCTGGGAGACTGGGATGTGAATCTGAAAAAGCTTCCGGGCGGTGTAAAAGGACTGTGCGAGAAAATCAGGGAGCTTGGGCTTGACTTCGGTATCTGGGTGGAACCGGAGATGGTGAATGTAAACAGTAAGCTTTATGAGGCTCATCCCGACTGGGTGATGGAGATACCCGGCAAACCTCATTCGGAGGGGCGCAATCAGCGTATTCTGGATTTAACGAATGTTCAGGTGCAGGACTTTATTATTGAAAAGATGACTGAGGTGTTTTCACAGGCAGATATCTCTTATGTGAAGTGGGATATGAACAGGACGGTGACGGATTATTATGCACCTTCCCTTCCCCCCGCAAGGCAGGGGGAGGTTGCGCATCGTTATGTGATGGGATTATATCGGTGTATGGAGGAGTTGACAAAGCGTTTCCCACATATTTTGTTTGAGGGCTGTTCCGCGGGTGGCAATCGGTTTGATTTAGGCATTTTAAGCTATTTCCCTCAGATATGGGCCAGTGACGATACCGATGCATTGTGTCGCTCCTCCATTCAGACGGGCTACAGCTACGGATACCCCATGTCTACGGTGACAGCCCATGTATCTGCCTGCCCTAATCATCAGACGCTGCGCACCACACCGCTGGAGACCAGATTCAATGTGGCAGCCTTTGGGGTATTGGGATATGAGTGTAATTTCTGCGACATGAAGAAGGAAGATTTGGCGGCAATCAAAGCCCAGATTGAACTTTACAAGCAGTGGAGAGAGGTTCTGCAGTGGGGCGAATTCTATCGTGGGAGAAGCTTTAGAGAGGGTAATCTTACCGAATGGACCTGTGTGGCAGAGGATGGTAAAAAGGCTGTGGGCTTTCTCATGCAGAAGCTGGTGGTGCCGAACACCCGGTTCCACAGTTATTTCCCGAAGGGCTTGATAGGGGAGCAGCAGTATCATTTCTACAACCGGGAACTGAAATATGATGTGAGAAATTTTGGGGATCTGGTCAACACGGTTTCGCCCATCCATCTGAAACAGGATTCACTTTTGTTAGATGTGATTGCGAAGTTTGTGAAGATGGACGGTGAAACGGAGGATGTGACAGCTTACGGCGATACACTGATGTATGGAGGTGTCCATCTGAAACAATCCTTTGGAGGCACCGGATACAATGAGGAAGTGCGGTACTTCCAGGATTTCAGCTCCAGGATTTATTTTATGGAGCAGGTATATAATTGAAAAATAAAAGAGGATGCCGATTGCTCCTGAGAAGAGCAGTCGGTGTTCTTGCTTTTGGCAAAGAAATAAAATATGATAGGGTAAAAAAGTGGGGAGAAAAGGTTATATGAATTACAGCACCATTGCAGGGATAAGGAAATCTGATTATCTGAAAGTGCATACAGATCTGGGTGATTTTTGCGGAGGCAGCCAGATGTGGTGGAAACCGTTTAGTGTATATCCATCTGCCCGGGGATTTCGTTCTTATCTGTATTACAGACGGGATGCCGCTTACCGTATGTGGAAATTCGGCTGCGGTGTGGTGGCGCTCTGTGATTTGGAGCTTTATCTGGACAGGAGTGACGAGCCGCCACAGCTTAAGAGCAGGGAGGCCTATATGACGTATGTGGACAGGCTGCGACAGGAAAAATATCCCTTGGACCGTGGACTCAGCGGATATGTGATTGGTTTAAAACCATGGAAGATGACAAGAGGACTCAGAGAGTACCTGCAACAGAAACAGGGGAAA
>JAILPF010000579.1 GCA_024699575.1 Acetatifactor sp.
AGTATACTCTGTTACCGGTCTGCTCACTGAAATAATCACTGTAGACCAGTTTTGTCTCCAGGGTAACTTTTTTTACAATCTCGCTCGCTTCCTCAAACTTCTCCAAAGTCAACATCTGTTCAGCCATGTCAGGATTCCGCCCTTTCTGTATTATCATCACCAATTTCAAACAAAGCATTTACAAAATCATCTGAATTAAATTTCTGAAGATCATCTATTGTCTCCCCAACACCGATATACTTCACCGGAACATTTAATTCTGACTGAATGGCAACCGCAATTCCTCCCTTAGCTGTTCCATCCATTTTTGTAAGAATAATTCCGGTCAAATTGGCAACCTCACCAAACTCTCTTGCCTGTATCAACGCATTCTGCCCGGTAGTCCCGTCGAGAACAATCAGATTCTCGCGATGCGCATCAGGAAATTCTCGATCGATAATGGAATTCATCTTTCGAAGTTCTTCCATCAAGTTCTTTTTATTATGCAGACGCCCTGCAGTATCAACCAGCAGGACATCAACTCCTCTCGCTCTCGCAGCTCCCACCGCATCATAAACAACACTTGCAGGGTCTGCCCCCTCTACTCCACCAATCATAGGCACATCTGCTCTTCTGGCCCACTCTGCAAGCTGCTCGCCTGCAGCCGCACGAAAAGTATCAGCAGCGGCAATCAAGACTTTGCGTCCCTGGTCCTTCAATTTACCGGCAAGCTTTCCGACTGATGTAGTCTTACCCACACCGTTTACTCCGATTACCATAATGACAGACTTTTTATTTTCAAAATCATATGCAGTCTCATCAACACGCATCTGTTCTCGAATGCTGTCAATCAGTAGTTGCTTGCATTCCTGCGGTTCTTTTAAGTGGCGCTGTTTCACCTCATTTTTTAACCGATCAAGTATTTCACCGGTAGCATTAATACCGATATCTCCCATAATCAGTATTTCTTCCAACTCTTCATAAAAATCATCATCGATGGAAGAAAAACCATTAAAAACAGAATCCATTCCGCGAACGATATTATCCCGCGTCTTGGATAAACCCTGTTTCAAGCGCCCAAAAAACCCTTTTTTGTCTTCGCTCATATAAACTTACCCTTCTTTATTCTTTAATCAGATAAATCCTTATCAATCAAATTGACACTTACAAGTGTTGAAACACCTTTTTCCTGCATCGTGATACCATATAAGCGATCCACCTGTTCCATTGTACCTCGTCTGTGAGTGATTACAATGAACTGCGTGTTCTTTGTAAGCTTATGCAGATACTTGGCAAATCGACCTACATTGGAATCATCAAGTGCCGCTTCGATCTCATCCAGCAGACAGAACGGTGAAGGTTTCAGGTTCTGGATTGCAAACAACAGCGAGATGGCAGATAATGCCTTTTCACCACCCGACAGTTGCATCATATTCTGAAGCTTCTTTCCGGGTGGCTGAGCAATAATGCGAATGCCTGCCTCCAGAATATCTTCATCCTCCATCAATTCCAGCGTACCTTTTCCACCTCCGAACAATTCTTTGAATACCTTGTCAAACTCGCGGTTAATCTCAGCAAATTTCTCTGTGAACTGTTTTCTCATTGCAGTATCAAGTTCTTCAATGATGCCCTCCAGAGTTTTCTGAGCTTCCTGCAAATCATCATGCTGGTTTTTCATAAACGTAAATCTTTCCATCAGGTTCTTATAATCCTCAATTGCATTTACATTTACATCACCAAGCTTTTTAATCTGATCCTTCAAGCCGGAAATCTGTTTTTTCATTGCTGACAAGTCTGTCATTTCTTCATCTCTGATAGATGCAGCGTCACTCAAGGTTATCTCGTACTCATCCCACATGTAATTAATCTGACTTTCAATAGATTCCTCCAAGCGTTCCTTCTGAGCGTTCAAACGATAGACTTCTTTATCCAATGCAGTCATACGTTCCGCCATCTCTTCTCTGGTGGTAAAGAAATTCTTCTGCTTTGTAGCCAACTCTTCCTTCTTAGCAATGTCATCCTTAAGTTTTTTCTCGGATTTGGACTGGTCGTCATGAGAGGCCAAAATAGTTTTCTCAATTTCTATAATATTTTCCTGTTTACGTTCCACCTCACTGGCATTTGTCTTTAACGCTTCCAATATCTCATCTAGCTCAGATTGTGATTTTTCAATCTCACCATTGATACGATCCACGTTTGTCTGCTTGAAGGTCTGGGTCTGACGCATTTTTTCAACCTTCAAATCCCAGTCAGCCACCTGCGCTGCAGCTTCACTCTCCACCAGACGTTGTTCATCCACTTCTTTCTGATAATCAACAATCTGTTCCTGTGTAACCTTTTCAAGTTCTTCACTGTCAGCAAGTTCTTTTTGAATGGATTCTTTCCCGTTTTTGATTTCAAAAATCTTGCTTTCTATTTCCTGCTCTTCCAGTTTCAGGTTTTGAACGCCTTCCACTTCCTCTTCCATACGCTCTTTTGCCTGAGCAATATTCACACGGGCAGTATTTTGTTCAATCGATTTCTTTTGAATCTCTGTTCTCAAGACCTCAATATCAAGACGAAGCTTGTTGCGTCTATCTTTTGTATCGACAATGTCCTGATTTAGTGCCTCAATCAATTCAGAGAGTTCCTTAATCTTTTTCTCCAGTTCTTCGATTTCTCTTCTACGTCCAAGAAGGTTACTGTTATTCTTAAATGCACCACCACTGATTGCACCACCGGGCACTAAAAGTTCTCCTTCCAGTGTGACCATACGAACACCGTAATCAAATTTTCTGGCAATCTTAACAGCATTGTCTACATTATCAACCACAACAATACGCCCCAGCATGGCTTTTGCCACATTGCGATATTCCTCGTCTATATGTACCAGTTCATCAGCCATTCCGATAGCGCCCTTTTCCTCCAGTGCTTCCGGATTTTTAAATTCCTGTGGCTTTGTGATACTCGTAAGCGGCAGGAACGTCGCTCTACCAAGACGATTGTCCTTTAAGAAGCGAATCATTTTCTTGGCAGTTTCTTCATCATCCGTAACAATATTCTGTATGTTACCGCCAAGAGCTGTCTCAATCGCCGTCTCATATTTTTTGTCAACTTTAATAATGTCTGCAACAACGCCAATGATTCCTTTCACAGAATCCTTCTGTTCCATAACCTTTTTGACACTGCCGCCATATCCTTCGTAGCGTTCTGTCAGGTTAACCAAGGCTTCCAGCTTTGACTTTTCCTGATGAAAAGCAGTCTGTGACTCTCTGAGTTTAGCATCCTTCTCCGTTAATTCCTGTCGAATATCGCCGAGTGTAAGCTCCGTAGCTGCCTGTTTTTCATTCATCCGGCGCAATTCTTCCGTCACATTCAAGAAGGTCTCTTCCAGCTGCTTAATGGTCTCTTCCCGTGCCGCCTCATCAGATTTTGCTCTCAATAGTCTTGAATTCAATTCTGCTTTTCGAATATTAATCTGCTCCATCATTGTATCAAATCGACCCAATTTGGACTTGATGGTTGCCCTGTGATTCAATTCATTAATAATTGTGTTTTTTCCGTCTTCGATTAAGTTGTTCAGTTCCTCAATCTTAGCCTGAACTGTCTCCAGATTTGAGCGCACTGAAGAAGCTGTATTGACCAGTTCCTGCACCTGATTATCAATCTCGTCTTTTTCAGCCAGAATTCCTTTTTTTTCTTCTTCTTTTGCAGAGATATCCTCCTGCAGAGCATTCTTTCGATTATTTAAATGTGTTTCGCTGCCCTTTGCAGAGTTAATCTGTTCTTTCAGGACATTGATTTCTCCCTCTAATTTTCCACGCAAGAGCCCTGTATCCGTCAAGTTGGTACGAGCCGTTTCAATCGCTTCATCCAACGCCTCAATTTCCGCTTGAATCTGCTCATACTCTTCTTTAATACTTTCGTATTTTTCTGAGGTTTCCTGTAAATCAGTGCTTGCTATTCCATATTTTTCTTCAACGCTCAAAAGCTGTTCTCTGATACGATTGTTTTCAAGAAGGAATACGTTCACATCAAGCGTTTTCAGCTCTTCTTTTTTCTTTAAATAAATTTTCGCAACTTCAGACTGTTTCTCAAGAGGTCCAACCTGTTTCTCAAGTTCAGACAGAATATCGTTGACACGGACAAGGTTCTGCTTCTCATTTTCCAGTTTTGCCTGTGCAGCAACCTTGCGGCGTTTGAATTTAACAATTCCGGCAGCTTCGTCGAAGAGTTCTCTCCTCTCCTCAGGTTTACCGCTCAGAATCTTATCAATCTGTCCCTGTCCGATAATGGAATATCCCTCTTTACCGATACCGGTATCATAAAACAGTTCATTGACATCTTTCAATCTACAGGGAGCACCGTTAATCAGATATTCACTTTCTCCGGAACGGTAAATACGTCTGGCAACGGTAACTTCATCAAAGTCAATTGCCAATTGATGGTCAGAGTTATCCAATGTAATTGCCACATATGCGTAGCTTAATGGTTTTCTGGTCTCTGTTCCCGAGAAAATGACATCCTGCATGCTTGCACCACGCAGTTGTTTAATTCGCTGCTCACCGAGAACCCAACGAACAGCATCAGCAACATTACTCTTACCGCTTCCGTTCGGTCCAACAATACCGGTTATACCGTTATGAAATTGAAAAACAATTTTATTCGCAAATGATTTAAACCCGTGTATCTCAATACTTTTTAAATACATATCCCTTATCCCTCAAAAGCAACAATGCCTGATATGCCGCCTGTTGCTCAGCTGCTTTTTTTGTTCTTCCCTGTCCTTTTCCAAGACTTTCCTGTTCCATGAATACTTCTGCGACAAAAGTTTTATCATGTTCCGGTCCGCTCTCCTCCAAGAGCTCATAATGAAATTCCTTTTTTAATTTCCCCTGTATCAGCTCCTGCAAATTGCTTTTGCTATCATAGAACAGTACTTTATCCTCAAGGTCCGACAGGATGAACCGATGAATAAACGCTCTGGCAGGCTCCATTCCGCCATCCAGATAGATTGCACCGATAACTGCCTCCATCACATCGGAAATAATACTGTCACGCTTCCTTCCACCTGTGGACTCCTCACCTTTTCCCAGCCGGATAAATTGTCCCAGTTCCAAGTCTTTCGCACAAAAAGCCAACGCCGGTTCACACACCATAGACGCGCGCATTTTAGTAAGTTCACCCTCGGGCACTTCCGGATGCTCTCTGTATAAGAAATCACTGGACACCAGTTCCAGCACAGCATCTCCAAGAAACTCCAGGCGCTCATAATGTCCTTGCTTATTAATCTTTTGTTCGTTGGTATAAGAACTGTGAGTGGTCGCCCTCTTTAAAAGCGCAATATCATTAAAATGATAGCCGACTCTGTTTTCTAATAGTTCCAAAGTATATCCTTCAACCATTACTTATCCTTCCGATTACTCCCTGTAAAAAAACAAGTATTCCTGAATAGCCATTCAGGAATACTTATCAAGGCAGGTCTTAGTTCAATGCACCTTTGATCAATTCAACAGCTTCTTCAACAGTGGAAATCTTCTCTGCTTTTTCTGCAGGAATTTCGATATCAAATTCTTCCTCGATTCCCATAATAATCTGAAATACATCCAATGAATCTGCTCCAAGGTCATCCATAAATGTTGTATCCGGTGTAATCTCATCCGGATCAACATTCAATACTTCCGCAATAACTTTTTTTAATTTTTCTAATTCCATTATCTGTTCCTTCTTTCCTTAATCTTCCAATATGATTTTTTCTTTAATTTTTTCATTAATCTTCTGCTCTTTAAAAGCAATACATTGTAATATTGAATTTTTGATTTCAACAGCCTTACTGCTTCCATGTGTTTTTACAACAAGCCCATTTAAACCAAGCATAGGTGCTCCACCATATTCTTCCGTGTTAAATGTCTTAAGCGTCTGCTTTAAGGCAGGTTTTACGAGCAGTGCGCCAATCTTGCTTCTAAGTGATGACATCATTCCATTTTTCACTTTCTTAAGCAAAATTGTCCCGACACCTTCATACATTTTCAGAATGACATTTCCCACAAAGGCTTCACAAACAATTACATCGGCAACGCCCAGTGGTACGTCCCTCGCTTCCACGCTTCCAATGAAATTAATCTCAGGGCAATTTTTCAACAGAGGAAAGGTCTCCTTAACAAGTGCATTCCCTTTCTCTTCTTCGGCACCAATATTCACAATACCTACTCGTGGGTTAGCCACCCCCATGACGCTCTCCATGTAAACGCTTCCCATTTTGGCAAACTGAACTAAATGGGATGGTCTGGCATCTACGTTAGCTCCACAGTCTATCAAAAGACTGACACCCTTTGGAGCATCTGTCGGAATCAACGGAGCAAGAGGTGGTCTCTCCACACCTTTTATACGTCCGACAATCACCTGTCCTCCCACAAGTACAGCTCCTGTACTTCCGGCAGAAACGAACGCATCACAGGTTCCTTCCTTAACCATGTACATGGACTTGACAATCGAAGAATCCTTTTTCTTGCGAATTGCCATCACAGGAGGCTCTGACATCTCAATGACCTCTTCAGCATGAACCACTTCAACCTGAGAGGCATCATATTGGTAATTCTTAAGTTCCTCTCTGATTACCGGTTCACGTCCAACCAAGAATACTTTCACACGCTTGTCTTCATTGATGGCTTCAACAGCGCCCTTGATTATCTCACGCGGTGCATTGTCTCCACCCATAGCATCTACAGCTACATTAACCATCTCTGCCATGATATCTTTTCCCTTCCGCTTCTTAGTATTCTAAATACCTATTTAACTATACTAAACCACCTAGTAAAAATCAAGATATTTTTCGTTTCCTTTTTTGAGTGTAATTACGAAGCATATCGCATAACGTACAAACTGAAAAAAGGCTTTTCCATACGGAAAAGCCCTGCTTTCATGTTGAATATAAAATTAGTCAACGCTGACAACCTGCTTCTTGTTGTAAGAACCGCAAGCTTTACAAACTCTGTGAGGCATCATGAGAGCGCCGCATTTGCTGCACTTTACTAATGTAGGAGCACTCATTTTCCAGTTTGCTCTTCTCTTATCTCTTCTACCTTTGGAAGATTTATTCTTAGGACAAATAGACATCGTTACACCTCCTTATTCGCGTTGAAGATATCTTTTAACATTGCCATCCTGGGATCCGGAACAAATGTATCGCATCCGCATTCCCCATCGTTAAGATTCTGACCACAGACCGGGCAAACACCCTTACAGTCTTCTTTACACAGAATCTTAAGAGGCCAGTTTGTCAAAATCTCATGATACATAAAAGTCTCTACATTGAGTTGATACCCTTCCATTATGTCAGAGCACTCATCCTCATCCTCATCTGTAGCTACATACTCAGGAGATGTGACTTTTCTGTCAAAATCAAACTCCATAACAGTAGGTACTGATGCAAGGCATCGATCACACACTGTATCAAATGTAAGCTTCAGGTGACCCGTCACCCGAGCTGCATTTTCTCCAGCATTTACACATGTAATCTGC
>JAILPF010000585.1 GCA_024699575.1 Acetatifactor sp.
AAAGTATGTAACTTTATGCGTATCCTGTTATGTTTTTTGGTAGAAGTGGCTATCGGCTTTTCCAAAAGGGTAGTTTTTCGCAGATAGTCTGCAAAGCCTTGATTTTACTGGTTCGGATTATCCGGAGTTTTGTCCCAGGTGTTGGGAAAGTACTTTTTTCTAAAAATCGTTATGGAACATCCGTAACAGGACGTCAAAAATGTGCGCAGGATTCCTGCGCATTATTTTTTTGCGTTTTTTTTACTGAAAAAATACCAATCGCCTCTCCACTGAACCAAATGTAAGTTGAAGGAAAAAGTAGTGCCGGAAAAAATAATCTAAAAAATTGGCTCGGGATTTAGTAATTTGGAAAATCAAACCCCAAATGTAATGTGAGGGAAAAAAATAAGCCAATTTTTTATAAAAACTTAGTAATCGGCAAAATTTCATCCCAAATGAATCATGAAGGGAAAATTTAAGCCGGTTTTTCAGATTTGGAGCAGACGTGCTCTGAGTAAGTTAGTTGGTAGTTTTTCCTTCGGGACGTCCGGTAACAGTAAACAAGTACAAAAGGAGCAATGATTATGGATATAGAAAAAACATTAAAGAATCTTGCCACCTTCTGGGATATCTACGAATACATGGGTGATGAGCGAAAGACCCTTGATGATATTAAGGGACATCTCATGAAGGATCTTGGCAAGCCGGAATCAACAGCCAGAGCACATATCACAGCATTTTTAAGGTCAGGACATGGAGTAGTCTATAGAGATGGCGAATATTACTTCATGGAGCTGGACTTAGTATTTCTGATGTTAGAAGCATTGGACGAGAAATGGCATTTTCTCCAGTACCTTAGCGATCAGGAGCAGATTGAGTATTTAGAAGAGAAAATAAATAAGCTTGAAGCCAAGTCTGATGATTTAAAAAGTCGTAACAGTTCTTTGCAGAAAAAGGTCACTTCTCTTAATAAAGAGTTTGAAGATTTGAATAAATCTTCTCAGGAAGAAAAGGCAAATTACGAAAAGCAGATTAATCATCTGGAAGAGATTTATCTTGAAGCGAAATCAGAATTAATGGAACAGACCACTTGTGGTCCATTGGACCATAAGTCAGGAAATTGGCTTAGTTCTATAAAGGGGAGGCTGGGATTATGAATAAGCATTTAAAGAAAAATGATCGCCTTGGAATGTATATTCCAATCCCAATCAATCTTCTGCCGGGAGAACTTAGCAGCACCACGTTGTTGGTTTATGGATGCATTTTAAACCGAGCTGTATTTTCTCAGAAGAATGGTTGGTATGACCAAAATGGAGATGTTTACGCCCGATATACGGCACCGCAGCTGTCGAAGGATACAGGGAAGGGCATCTCAACGGTAAAGGCTTCTATCAAGGAATTAGAGGATGTGGGACTCATTCGAAGAAAACGATGGAATCTTACAACTACAAACATCTATGTGAGGGTTCCTGAGGAATGTATCGTAAGCCAAAATTCTGACAACCCAAGCCAGAAATCTAACCCTAATAAGCCAGTTTTTTATGCAAAGGGAAGTCAGGAAGTTGGCTCTTCCGTAGCCGAAAAGTCGGACCCAAGTAAATATATAAGAGTAAATAAAGAACTTAATAAAAGATATATAGTTCGGGAAGGAGAGAGTTTTTAATGGATAAGGATTTTAAAGATAATACCTACGTTGGCGAAGATGGTCTGCGTTACTGTAGCCTTTGTCATACCAAGAGAGAACATCGCTTGCCGAACCCTATCTTTGGAAAAGAATACAAACTCCACGTCATGTGCGATTGCGAGAGAGCGGCTTATGAGAAGGAGCAGGCGGAGCGTAAAGCCCGGGAGTTTGATGAAATGGTGAGCCGTAATCGTATGGTCTGTTTTCATGAAAAGAAGATGTATGGTTGGATTTTTGATAAGGACGATGGTTCGGTGCCGGCTATGGCAAAAGCCAAGGCGTATGTGGAACATTGGGATGAGGTAAAAGCCAAGAGCATTGGCCTTATGTTCTTTGGTGGCGTTGGTACCGGGAAGACTTTTATTGCAGCTTGTATTGCTAATGCCTTACTGGATCAGGGCAAGAAAGTCCTTATGAAGGATTTTACGGAAATCAGTAATATCTCAGTTTTTGATTCCGATGAGTATGTCCGTTCATTATCTGAGTATGATTTGCTCATCCTTGATGATTTGGGAGCGGAGCGCACATCGGAGTTTGCCATGCAGAATGTATTTAACGTGGTGAATCGCAGATGGGAGTCAGGTAAGCCTTTAATCGTAACAACCAATAAGGATGCTGAGGAACTTAGAAAGACCACAGATTTGGCAGAGAAAAGAATATATGACCGTATCCTTGCCATGTGTACACCGATTTTTGTAGACGGTTTCAGTAAGCGCAAGGATATTGTGAAGAATAACTATGACAGCTTAAAAACAATTTTTGAAAGGGGGAATCAGTAATGGAGGAATATAGCAATCACATTCCACCTTGGCGAAAATACTCCCTTAACATCTCGGAAGCAGCGGAGTATTACGGGATAGGCGAAAAGAGGCTCAGACAGATTGCTTATGAGCATCAAGGGGAAGATTTTGTTTTAGAGATAGGCAGCCATATTCGTTTTAAGAGAAAGCGATTCGAGGAATTTCTAGATTCTATCAACGGAATTTAAAGTTTTATGCAGAAAAATGTTCGTATGCCAAGACAAGGGAGCCATCCCATGGTAGAATAGCATTACCGGGATGATTTCTTTGTCTTTTTAAGATAAGGAGATCAAATATATGAGTGAAAAAAGGAGAGATAATAGAGGACGATTATTACATAACGGAGAAACACAGGAAGCTGATGGAAGATATCGCTACAAATATATGGAT
>JAILPF010000587.1 GCA_024699575.1 Acetatifactor sp.
TGGTAACACAGGCATTTCTGATACCCATGCGCTCCACGTTCTCAGACAGGATTTTGGCTCTCGCAGGATGTATTTCATTAGAAATTAAAAGTCCGTTGCCATCCATCAGCGCAGCAATCTGCGTACTCTTTCCTCCGGGTGCAGCACACAAATCCAAAATCTGCTCTCCCGGCTGCGGATTCAAAAGTGACACAGGTGCCATAGCACTTGGTTCCTGTATATAATATGCTCCCGCTTCATGCAATGGATGCTTTCCGGGAATGTCATCTTTCTCATAATAATAGCCGTTTTTTGCCCATGACACATCTGTCAGATGGAAGGGGCTCTTCTCTCGAAAATATTCAGCTGCCGTCTCACCTTCACCGTTTCGTTTCAATGCATTCAGACGAAGAGCCTGATGCCTGTCACCAGACAGACTTTCTATAAATTGATCATATTCCGGACCCAGCATTCCCTTCATCCGTTCCAAAAAAGCTTCCGGCAACATACGCCTTCCTCCTGTATACTCGTAAACTAATATTTCTTACATGCCACAACGGCTTTCCTCGTTATTTTATCATGATATGTTCACAATTCAAACCCTTTCCTGCTCTTTAATTTGTACAGTATTGTGATAAACTGAAAAACTTCCATACCCTTCCCTATACGGCACTTAATCCGCGTCGTCACATAGGGAAGGGTATGGAAGTCTTTTTCATTTTATAATCAATCGAGGCGTGTATTGCGGATCACATCTCTCACCTTCAGGATCATAGACGGGCTAACAGACAATTCATCAAAGCCCATGCGCAGGAAGGTTTCGGTCAGTGTGGTGTCTGCTCCCAGCTCGCCACAGATTCCAACCCACGCGCCGCCTTTATGTCCGTTGTCCACTACCATCTGAAGCATTCTGAGGATTGCCTCATGATGAGAATCATAGATGGAATCCAGCTTCGGATTCTGGCGGTCGATTGCCAGTGTATACTGCGTCAGATCATTGGTACCGATGGAAAAGAAATCCACTTCCTTCGCCAATATATCAGAAATCATTACTGCTGCCGGAGTCTCAATCATGATTCCAATCTCGCAATCCTGGAAAGGAATTCCCTCCTCAGTCAGTTCCTTCTTAACCTCAGCGATAATCTCTTTAATCTGCTTTACCTCACTTAGGGAAATAATCATAGGGAACATAATGGAGATGGTCCCATAGTAGCTTGCCCGGTAGATTGCTCTCAACTGAGTCTTGAAAATCTCTTTTCTATCCAGACAGATACGGATTGCACGATAACCCATTGCAGGATTCTCTTCCTTATCCATGTTGAAATAATCTACCTGTTTGTCTGCACCGATGTCCAGAGTACGGATGATGACTTTTTTGCCCGCCATGTTCTCAGCCACCGTCTTATATGCAGTAAACTGAGCATCCTCTGTGGGATAGTCATCGGATTCCAGATAGAGAAATTCACTTCGGAACAGACCGATTCCGCCGGCATCGTTGGCAAGTACTGCTGCCACGTCACCCACACCTCCGATATTCGCATAAAGATTAATCTTTCTGCCATCCAGAGTGACATTCTCTTTTCCTTTCAGCTCCTGCAAAAGACGTTTCTTATCATCTTCCTCATTCTTCTTTGCGCGATATTTTGCAAGCTCTTCTTCCGTAGGGTCAACAATCAGCTTTCCGGCAAAGCCATCTACAATACCCATTTTGCCATCCATGTCTTCTGTGATATCCACACCGATCAGAGCAGGAATATTCATGGTTCTAGCCAAAATTGCCGTGTGGGAATTGGTGGAGCCGAACTTTGTAACAAAGGATAAAATCATGGATTTATCCAGCTGAACAGTCTCGCTGGGAGCCAAGTCATCCGCCAGCAAAATGACCGGTTCATCCCCTGAAATTCCTCCGTGCTGCGCACCGGAAAGGATAGAAATCACCCGGTTACTGATGTCCTTTACGTCTGCAGAACGCTCCTTCATATAATCATTGTCCATCGCCGCAAACATCTGCGCAAAATTGTCGCCGGTGTTTGCCACCGCAAACTCCGCGTTTACATTCTGGGTCTCAATGATGTTTGTGATAGACTCTTCATAATCCAAATCGTCTAACATCATCTGATGGACTTCGAAAATAGCTGCATTAAGTTCTCCAACCTCTTTTACAGCCTTTGCGTAAAGCCCTGCCAGCTGTTCCTTTGCTTTATCTCTAGCCTGTTTAAATCTCTCAATCTCTGCCTGTGTATCCGTTATCTTGGTTCTCTTTACCAGACTGTCCTTTTTGTGGTATACGGACATCTTACCGATTGCAATTCCTCCAAATACGCTCTTTCCCATCAAATTCATCGTACGAATCCCACCTTTCTGTTATTTCATCTCAATCACGTTTGCACATTTCTTGTACGCTGCCGGTACCGGACCGGTAGTAATCACCGTGCAGCTCTCAAAGGTTGCAAATGTCACCGGCGAAATCTGATTAAATTTGCTCTCGTCTGCCAAAACATATTTCTCGCTGCAATTTTCCATGGATTTCTTTTTTACCATGGCTTCCTTCATCTCCGGCGTAGAAAAGCCCTTTTGGAAACTGATTCCGTTGGTTCCCCAGAAACCCTTGGTAAAGTTATATTTATCCAGCATCGCCAAGGCTTCTTCGCCCACAATCGCTTCCGTAACTGCCTTAAACTCTCCACCCAACAGATAGACCAGATAGCCTCTGCCGGAAAGACGCCTTGCGTGAGGAATCGCGTTTGTCACAAAGGATACAGATTTGGCCTCAATGTAATCAATCATAATCTCTGTGGTTGTTCCTGCATCCAGATACACAAAATCCCCCGGCTTAATCAGATTGGCCGCATATTTTGCAATTCTTTGCTTCGCATCCCTGTGTACGCCCTTGCGGCTTTCCACCTCTTCATCCCTGGTGCTGTAGACACTCACCTTGCTGACTGCTCCACCGTATACCTTGGTAAGCTGGCCCGACGCATCCAGCGCGTTCAAATCTCTGCGTATCGTGGATTCGGAAGCATCCAATTCCCGCATCAGCTGTTGAACAGTGACGCTTCCCATATTCTCAACGATAGATAAAATCTTTGCGTATCGTTCCTCTGTAAGCATATTCCTTCCTCAAACACTATCCCACTGTTACTTTCTTACTTTTATTATATTTTTATTCACGTTCAAAGTCAATCACACTCGTTCAAAATCATTCACAAACTTTCAGATTGGAAACTGTTGAAAATAACCAGTAAAAAAACAGGCATCTGAAATGCACGCAATCGTCCATTCCAAATGCCATATTTTCTGCTAAATCTTAAATCGGTATCCCACGCCCCAGATTGTCTCGATATATTGAGGCTTTGCAGTGTCCTTTTCTATCTTTTCACGAATCTTTTTGATGTGAACCGTAACAGTGGCGATATCACCGATAGAATCCATATCCCAGATTTCTCTAAACAGCTCTTCCTTGGTAAACACATGATTCGGATTCTCTGCAAGGAAGGTCAGTAAATCAAACTCTTTGGTTGTAAAAGTCTTTTCCTCCCCATCCACGTAGACGCGGCGTGCCGTCTTATCAATGCGGATTCCTCTGATTTCCACGATATCATTCTGCGGCTTCTGATTAGAGCCCACCAGCCTATCGTAACGGGCCATATGAGCTTTCACACGTGCCACCAGTTCGCTCGGGCTGAAGGGCTTCGTCATATAATCATCTGCGCCCAGTCCAAGTCCTCTGATTTTATCAATATCATCTTTCTTCGCTGACACCATGAGAATCGGAATGTTTTTCTCTTCACGTATCTTTTTGCATACCTCAAATCCATCGATTCCGGGCAACATCAAATCCAGAATCACCAAATCATAGTTGCCTGCAAGAGCTTCCCTTAATCCTGCATCACCGGTATTTTTTACCGTCACCTCAAAATCGCTCAGCTCCAGATAATCCTTCTCCAAATCTGCAATTGCTTCTTCGTCTTCCACAATCAAAATTTTACTCATATCTCAGACCTTTCCTTTCTTATTAATTCCTATCCGTCAGCCTTCCTTCGGCTGTAATTCTATATATTTTCTGATTACAAAATGCATACAGGTTCCTTCTCCCACCTGGCTGGTCGCCCAGATATATCCGCCGTGGTCTTCGATAATCTTTCGCACAATGGAAAGACCGATACCGCTTCCTCCCTGAGCAGAGTTGCGGGAGGTGTCCGTTCTGTAAAAACGATCAAATATCTTTTGTAAATCCTTCTGCTCAATTCCCTTTCCGTTGTCCTCAATCTCCACGCGGATGGAATCTGTATCATCCAAAATACGGATATCAATCTGTCCATGAATTTTATCCATATATTTTACGCTGTTGCTGATGATATTGTTGATAACCTTTTTCATCTGCTCCGGGTCTGCAATAATCATGGTCTCCGGGTCTGCCATATTAGAGTAATTCAGCTGAATATTTCTGG
>JAILPF010000590.1 GCA_024699575.1 Acetatifactor sp.
ACAGATGCGGTATATCCCTCGACTCCTCAGGAAGCAAATGTGGATGCCGTGATTGTGGAAGGAATGAATATGTATGACACTATGGCAGAGTTAATCTGGGGAGATGGCGATATCAAAGCCGGATTACAGGATTTGACAGACAGATACAATGCCGCTTTGAAGGCAGGTATTGAAGAAGGCGTAGGAACTGAAATTAAGATTGCCGGTTTTGACCCTATGAATCCATAATAATAGATAAAACTTGGGGGATGCTGTGAAGAGATTTGGGGTATCCCCCTTTTTATGCCAAAAAACAGGAAAAAAGAAAGGACGGCACAGATGAATAGAGGTGAGCAAATATCCGCAGCAAAGCGCAAACGTATCATTCGTGAGAACCTGCGCTCCTACAGTATGCTGCTTCCAAACCTGATATTATTTCTCGCATTTTCGGTATATCCGGTTATCTGGACGTTACGTTTTGTGTTCTACCGATATGGCGGATACGGCGCAAGCGTACCGAAATTTGTGGGACTGGATAATCTGGTGCGGGTATTTCGTGATGATATTTATTGGAAGGCTGTGAAAAATACGTTTGTCTATGCAGGAGCCAAGATATTATTTATCATACCGACGGCGTTTTTTTTAGCACTTTTACTGAACCAGAAAAGAAAAGGAAACGGACTGCTACAGAGTATTATTTTCATGCCGACGATTATGAGTTCGGCGGTAATGGGACTGGTTTTCTATCTGTTGTTTAATGTGTATAACGGACAGATTAACCGTTACCTGATGGATTGGAATATCATCAGTCAGCCGATTAACTGGCTGGGCAAGCAGCACGCTATGAAGACCCTGGTTATCACTGCAGTCTGGGGTGGCGTGGGTAACTACATGGTTTATTTTATTGCCGGATTGCAACAGATATCGCAGGATGCATTGGAGAGCGCCAGAATCGATGGCGCCAATAAGCTGCAGACACTGTGGTATGTCACAGTTCCGATGCTAGGACCGATTTTGAAAATCATTCTGATGCTTTCCATTACGGCAGCGTTCTCAGATATGAATAGTGTGATGGTCCTCACAGAGGGCGGACCCACCAATGCAACGATGGTTATGGCACTGTACGGATATCAATTTTTCTTCCCGATTTCAGCAGGTACAGCCATCACACCACAGTATGGCTATGGTGCAGCGGTGAGTACGGTATCGGCGCTGATAGCGGGACTGATTACTGTCGGATATCTGACACTGTCCAAGAAGCTGGATGATATTTACTAGAAAGGAGGAGCAAGTGTGAGAAAGATAAAAGAGGGAAGTTTATTTGTTTTATCATATGTTTTTATCGGAATCATGGTTCTCTTTACATTATATCCAACGGTTTATACTGTAATCGGCTCCTTCAAGACCAACAGCGAACTGACTCTGGGCAGGAGCTTCTTTCCGGAAGTCTGGCATGTTGAGAACTATGTTCAGGCCTTTGTTCAGGCGGACTTTTTGAAATATACCTGGAACAGCGTGTTCCTTAGTGTGTCAGTGATGGTGCTTGCCACACTTACGGCATCATTAGCAGGATTCGTGTTTGCAAGAAGAGATTTTGTGGGAAAGAAATTCCTGCTGATTATGTATACTTCGTTGATGTTTATCGCCCTTGGTTCCGTGACACTGTATCCCATTTACACCTTGCTTACCAAGCTTCATCTGAATAAATCCATGGCTGGTTTAATTCTGGCACTGGTGAGCGGACAGGCATCCAATGTGATGCTGACCATGGGGTTTGTAAGAGGGATTCCCAAGGAGTTGGATGAGGCGGCAACGATTGACGGTTGTACATTGTATGGCATCTTTTTTAGGATTATTCTGCCGCTTATTAAGCCGATTATGGCGGTTGTTGCGCTGTTTTCTTTCAGACATGCATGGAATGATTATATTACGACACTGGTTATGACGATTTCCCTGCCGAGACTCCGTCCTCTGACGGTAGCGGTTGTACAGCTAAAATATTCTGTAAATGCGGCGGCGGAATGGCACATCATGTTGGCGGGTGCATCCATAGCGATTCTCCCGATTATCGTTGTCTATGCTTTCTGTCATAAACAGTTTATCGGAGGATTGACACAGGGAGCGGTGAAAGGGTAAGATTCAATCAAAGGGGGATATTGGTATGAAACTCTTTGGAAATCTTAGATTCCGGACAAAAATTATCATTGTAAGCGTGGTCATTTTGCTGCTCAATAGTGTTATCTGCGGAGGCTTATATTACGATTATGTTTTTAAAGACACACTGAAAAATTATTATTCCAGTTCGGAGGATATGGTGTCTCAGATGAGAATGCAGTTGACCAATGAGATGAAATCGATTACCAACAGGGTATATGCGATTGTGAACAACCTGTCCTTTTATACGCCAATGTCCCAATACATTCAAAATCCGGATTCGGCAAGTTATGTAAAGCTTTTGGGAGAGACGGCGGATGTGATTTCTGAGTTTTATCAGGGCGACCGCTATGTACACTCCGTCAGCATTGAGACAGAGTACGGGAGCTTTGATAATTTTACCCGAATCAGAGAGCATGATTTTCAGTTTATGGATTCCTTTATGAGGGAGTATTTTACAGAGAATCCGAATGAGACAATCTGCTGGTATCCGGCTATGAAATCTCCCATTTTTAAGGGGAATGATACAGTTATCCCGGTGGTTTACCGTTTTCATATAGACAGGAAGGATATCTATATTGTAGTAAGTCTTCAACAGTCTGAGATTGCGAAATCCCTGGAGGATACTTACAGCTCCTATGACAGTATTTTTATTGCAGATGCCGATGGGCAGAATGTGCTGAACTGCGATGAAGAAAAACAGGCGTTGCTGGAAGTTTTCCCGGAAGAATTGGATGAGAAGAATGCCATCTGTAAGGAAGTGGAATTGCAGGGAGAAACTTTTCTGGCGACCTACACAAAGATGAATGGAACGGATTGGAGTATCTGTGCGCTAAAGAGAGCGGAATCACTGGTGGGCAATCTGGAACAACTTCGGTATTTTATTATTCTTTTGATGGTCATCTGCGTGGCAATCAGTATCACCACAGTTATCGTGATGGCACATAGTATTACTGCGCCACTGGGGAATCTCAATGAGCTGATGAATCAGGTGACCGGTGAGGAGAATTTCCGGGCAAAATTTGATTATCCCTATCGCGATGAGGTTGGCGATCTGGGGAAGAGTTTTAATTACATGACAGCGAAAATTGATCAGTTGATAGCTGAATTGAACGAGAATATTGAGGAGCTTCGTGAGGAAAAGGAGACGGTCAGACTGGTGCAGCTCCAGAAGCGTAAGGCGGAGCTGAAAGCCCTGCAGGCTCAGATTAATCCTCATTTTCTGTACAATACATTAAATGCGATTACCTGGCAGGCAACGGATTCCAACGTGCCGGAAATAGCAGTTTTATCAAATTCGCTGGGTAAATTTTTCCGCATCAGCTTAAGTGGCGGGCGGGAGATAATCACTCTGTCACAAGAGCTGGAACATGTGGAAAACTACTTGAAAATTCAAGGGATTCGTTATAAAGATAAGCTACAGTATACCCTGGACATTGAGGAAGGTGTGGAACAGCTTTATACGATTAAGCTGATTCTGCAGCCACTTGTAGAAAACGCTATCTATCATGGCATTAAACCCAAGGACAGCGTAGGTCATATTCGCATTCAGGTCAGACGGAGCAATGCCGAAGAACAGCAAACGCTTCATATCTGTGTGGAAGATGATGGCCTGGGGATAGAACCCCAAAGACTTGCTGCTATCCAGGCAGGACTGTCATCCGGACAGATAAAGCAGGATGACGGGTATGGAATTTACAATGTGAATGAGAGAATTAAACTATATTATGGAATGGTCTATGGTCTATTCATAGACAGCACTTACTTAAGTGGCACGAAGGCAACGATTATTATACCGATTCAGACTACGGAGGAAGTGTGACATGGATACTTACAGCATTGTCATCGCGGATGATGAAGCATATGTGATGGATTTACTGGCGAAACAGTTAAATCAATCTCAGCAGAAGTTTCAGGTTGTGGGGAAAGCGGAAAACGGTGCAAAAGCGTTGGAACTGATTGAAAAGCTGCAACCGGATATTCTCTTTACCGATATCTGCATGCCAGGAATGGACGGGTTGGAGCTTATTCGAGAGATTCAGGCACGTTCTCTTGCAGTCAAGACAGTGATTATCAGTGGATATGATGACTTTTCTTATGCAAAGCAGGCACTTTCACTGGGAGTGACGGATTATCTGCTAAAGCCTTTTTCTATGGAGGAAGTATTGGAGGTTTTACAGAAAATCAAAGAAGATATCGACCATCAGAAAGCTCTTTTAAGCAATATGCAGAAGATGGAGAACCTTTTGGAAGACAGTAAAAAGCTATATCAGGAACAGTTTTTGAAAAAACTGTTGGAGCAGCCTGATGCTATGGAG
>JAILPF010000006.1 GCA_024699575.1 Acetatifactor sp.
CCGTTACTATCATGATGTCGGTCTGCCATCTGTAATAACCATATCTGACCGCGATATCTCCCAGTCCTCCACCACCTACAGTTCCGGACATTGCAGAATATCCAAGCAAAAGACCTGTGGTAATCGTAAAACCTGTAAGAAGAGAAGTTTTTGCTTCCGCCAGCAGCACTTTAAAAATAATCTGTCCGTTGCTTGCTCCCATAGATTTGGCAGCCTCTATCACACCGGCATCCACCTCGTTTAAGGATGCTTCGACCACCCTGGCAATGTAAGGTGCTGCACAGATTACAAGTGGAACAATGGTCGCCGTCGAGCCATAGCTTTGCCCTACAATAAATCTTGTAAACGGAATCAAAAGGATCAGCAGTATCAAAAAAGGGATGCTGCGGATGATGTTACAAATAAAGTCCAATGACTTGTAAATTACCTTATTGGGTTTTAATCCCTTATCAGCCGATATATTCAAAAGGATTCCGAGCGGTAATCCCAGCACATACCCGAACACTGTTGACACGATTGTCATATAAAGTGTATCCTTTATGCCTATCAACAGCATTTGAATAATCTTTTCATCAAACATTCTCTGTCACCTCCGTTACTGCCAAGCCTTTTGATACAAGGTAATCGACGATTTCTTTCTGAAGGGAATCGTCCTCCGGGAGGCTTAACACCATCTCTCCGACCGCTTTACCGTTCACATTTCTGGTATCCGCCCTCAAAATATTCACGGGCGTATTGAATTTTAATATCACGTTGGAAATCACCGGTTCATATGCAGAATTATCGTTGAAAACAATTCGTATTTTTCGGTTCGTATCCAGAGACTCAAGTGGTGTATATTTTATCTCTTTTCCGGAAATTAATTCTTTCGCAGCATCAGACTTGGGAGATTCAAAAATTTTCTCCACTGTTCCCTCTTCCACAAGTCTTCCGTTATCAATAATTGCAACCTTTTTACAGATTTCCGTCACTACGGACATCTGATGGGTGATGACTACAATGGTGATGCCCAAGTCCTCGTTGATTGTTTTGAGCAGCTTCAAAATGGCTCCCGTGGTCTGTGGGTCAAGCGCACTGGTAGCTTCATCACACAATAAAATCTTAGGATTAGTAGCCAGAGCTCTCGCGATAGCCACTCTCTGCTTCTGTCCTCCGGACAATTGTGCCGGGTATGCTTTTTCCTTCTCCGTAAGATTGACAATTTTAAGGAGCTCTCTTGCTCTTACTCTGGCCTGCTTTTTCTTCACTCCAATAATTTCGAGGGGGAAGCAGATATTGTCCAGCACATTTCTTTGGTCTAACAGATTAAAATTCTGGAAAATCATCCCGATTTCGCTGCGTTTTTTTCTAAGCTCTTTCTCGGAAAGACCGGATAAGTCCACTCCATCTATCAGTACCTGCCCTTCTGTTGGCTTTTCCAGATAATTAATAGACCTCACAAGTGTACTTTTCCCTGCGCCTGACATTCCTATAATGCCAAAAATGTCGCCCTGTTCAATCTTGAGATTGATATTTTCCAGCGCAACCACCGTATTCCCTTTTATTTCAAATTTTTTTGATAGATTTTTAATTTCGATTTCACTCATTCCAACACCCAATTAAGACAGAGAGCTCAAGTGAACCCTCTGCCTTTCCCATTTTACTTTTCGTAGAAAATTACAGCTCCATCATAGGTATCCTCGATAAATTTTTTGATCTCGTCAGACTTGAGCACCGCTACCAGCGCTTTGATTTTATCCTGAGATTCATTTCCTTCATATACTGCAACGATGTTTACATAAGTCTGAGCTGCTACGGAATCACTGGATTCATATGCGATGGAATCTTTCCCTACAGAGAAGCCCGCTTCCAGCGCGTAGTTACCGTTCAATACCACGTAAGCTACTTCATTCACAACTCTTGCAACCTGCGCTGCTTCCAATTCAACAAATTGAATATTGTTGGGATTCTCGGTAATATCGTTTACGGTTGCTGTAAGACCCGCATCCTCTTTCAGTGTGATAAGTCCATTGTCCTGTAACAACAAAAGTGCTCTTGCTTCATTGGTAGTATCATTGGGAATTGCAATGGTATCTCCGTCTGCGATTTCATCCAGGCTTTTCTTGGTTCCGGGATAAACACCGAAGG
>JAILPF010000011.1 GCA_024699575.1 Acetatifactor sp.
TGCAGCGGCATTTGCGGATATATTGAAAATACCGTGATGCTTGAGATGAACAAGGACTACGCTCATATCATAGAAAAAAAGGCGGAGAATTTATATAGAACCATTAATCAGCGTATGCCCAGTTTTCCGGCAAGTAATCAGGCGGTGAAGCAAAAGGTATCCATTCCCCAAAGCATTAACTTGACGCCACAGGAGACAGAACAGCTGTCCCAATACGTTTCGGATGACAGTTATGTGCAGCGACAGAAAGAAGATATACAGGAACTGACAAGTCTTTTTAGGGGAATGCTGGATCAAGGAGAAAACGGTGATGGGGAAGGCTGTCTGATGAATTTCAAGCATGTATTTAAACCTCAGGCCGGCTTTACAGCTACGTATTCATTCATAATAGAAGAAACGAATCAAAATTTAATCATTCGTGTAGATGGATCAAAGCTGGAGTGTTTTTACGGAACAGTGGATGCCCAGGATGTGGAATTACAGATTAACAAAGCAACGCTGGAGGAAATTATCAATGGCCGTATGACATTTCAGAGAGCGTTCATGTCGGGTGCGACTAAAATGAAGGGTGATTTTAGAATTCTAAGAACACTGGATTTGATTTTCCCGTTTGAGGGAAATAAATAAAAAATAGAGAGGGATGTTTCGATGAAAAAAGAAGACTGTATTTTTTGTAAAATTGCGAATGGGGAGATACCTGCAAAGACATTGTACGAAGATGATTCCTTTCGGGTGATTTTGGATTTGGGCCCGGCAACTAAGGGACATGCTTTGATTTTGCCAAAAAATCATGCGGATGACTTGTTTGGACTGGATGATGATACAGCTGCCAAGACAATGATACTTGCTAAAAAAATGGCAGGTACACTGAAAGAAAAGCTAGGGTGTGCAGGGATTAATCTGGTTCAGAATAACGGAGAAATTGCAGGACAGACTGTTATGCACTTTCATCTTCACCTGATTCCACGGTATGAGGATGACGGGCAGAAGATTCAATGGGTTCCCGGGAAACCGTCCCAGGACGAACTCGAAAAGATTCAGCAACAAATTATAGAGTAGGTAGTTATATGAGAACAATTGATACAAGTATCGTTACGCAGAATGTTAAAGAAATGTGTATAGAGGCCAATCACTATTTGGCACCGGATATGACAAAGGCATTGGCATCGGCATTAAAGACAGAGGAATCTCCGTTGGGGAAACAGATTTTGGGCCAGTTGGAAGAAAATCTGGAAATTGCAGGTGCCGATATGATACCTATCTGCCAAGATACCGGTATGGCTGTTGTCTTTCTTGAAATAGGGCAGGATGTACATTTCGAGGGAGCTCTTTTGGAAGATGCAGTCAATGAGGGTGTGAGGCAAGGATATGCGGAAGGCTTTCTTCGGAAATCTGTAGTCAGTGATCCGATTGAGAGGGAGAATACAAAAGACAACACTCCGGCAATTATACATTATGAAATTGTTCCCGGGTCTGACGTAAAAATAACAGTTGCGCCAAAGGGCTTTGGAAGTGAGAATATGAGCCGTGTGTTTATGCTGAAACCTGCGGATGGAATAGAGGGTGTTAAAAGTGCAATTTTGACAGCGGTGAAGGATGCCGGCCCCAATGCATGCCCGCCCATGGTTGTGGGAGTTGGAATTGGCGGAACATTTGAAAAATGTGCAATTTTAGCTAAAAAAGCGCTGACAAGACCGGTTGATGTAAGATCTGATATCCCATATGTGAAGGAACTGGAGCAGGAATTGCTGGAAAAGATTAACCGTTCGGGCATTGGCCCGGGTGGGCTGGGCGGTACAACAACCGCATTGGCAGTTAATATCAATACATATCCAACGCATATTGCCGGATTGCCGGTTGCAGTGAACATTTGTTGCCATGTCAACAGACATGCGGTGAGGGTTATTTAATAAGCGTTGATATATTATTTGCAAGGAGAGGTCTTAATAAGATGGATAAATATATTAATGTACCGTTAAGTGATGAGGATGTGTGCTCACTGCATGCAGGTGATTATGTCTATTTAACCGGGACTCTTTATACAGCGCGCGATGCGGCCCATAAAAGAATGGCAGAGGCTTTGGAGAACGGGCAGAAGCTTCCGATAGACATGAATAATAATGTTATTTATTATATGGGGCCATCTCCGGCCAGAGAAGGCAGACCTATCGGCTCAGCAGGACCGACAACTGCGAGCAGGATGGATAAGTATGCCCCTACGTTATTGGATATGGGATTAAAAGGGATGGTCGGAAAGGGTAAACGTTCACAGGCTGTAAAAGATGCAATTGTCCGCAATGGTGCAGTTTATTTTGCTGCGGTTGGTGGAGCAGGCGCCTTGCTGTCAAAATCAATTAAAGCATCAGAGGTAATAGCATATGACGATTTAGGGACAGAAGCGATTCGCAAACTGACTGTTGAAAAATTTCCGGTAATTGTAGTGATTGACGCAGAGGGAAACAATCTGTATGAAACGGCGGTTGCTACATATAATAAGGATGATAACAAAGGACGATAAAAAAACGAAAAAAGCAATTGACAAACCTGGTGTCCTTATGTATAATAACTTTTGCGTCACGAAATGACGCAGCAATATCATATTGGTAGAGACGTAGTTCAGATTATGGAGAAATACTCAAGAGGCTGAAGAGGCGCCCCTGCTAAGGGTGTAGGTCGTTTACGCGGCGCGAGGGTTCAAATCCCTCTTTCTCCGTTCCACTACCAATAGGTAAAAGCGAATCTTAAGCGATTGAGATTTCTTTTTTTGCGCTTTTTCCTGAACGGTTTGAAGCGACCTATTGAGTGCTCGGCATTTCTTAAATAACTTTAAAAAAGGTGTTGACAAAGAGATGCAAGATGTGGTATTATGAAAATCCACCGCGAAAAAAGGAATTGAAAAATTCCTGGTGGAAAAAATAAAAAAAGTTGTTGACAAACGATGACGACTGTGATAAACTATAGAAGTTGTCGCCGAGAGGTAAACAACACAGTACCTTGACAAATAAACAGTAATGCAACCCTGAATATTCCATAGCATCAACGAGTTGATGCATTAAGAGAATAGTTCAGAAGAACAAACCTAAAAACAGTAATGCCAGACAAGTACTGGCAGGACAAACAAACATTTATTGAGAGTTTGATCCTGGCTCAGGATGAACGCTGGCGGCGTGCTTAACACATGCAAGTCGAACGGACTTAGGACGCTGATGAAACTTCGGTCGA
>JAILPF010000019.1 GCA_024699575.1 Acetatifactor sp.
GCAGATGCTGTTGAGACCGGTTATCAGCTGATGAAGGATGACTTTACAACGTATGTATTTGATCGCCGCAAAGAGATTTCGGCGGATTATTCCATTCGTGATATGGCCGGGGATACAGCGGAAGCGATGAGAGAAATCGGACTGAAAGATGTGTATCTGTTCGGGGCATCTCAGGGTGGAATGATTGCAATGGTAATCGCTATTGAGTACCCGGAGCTTGTAAAAAAGCTGGTGCTGGGTTCTACGTCATCACATGTTATGCCGAAACAGCAGGAAGTTATAGATAAATGGATTCAGCTTGCACTGGAGAAAGACAGGCAGGCTCTTTATCGCTCGTTCGGAAAAGAGATTTATCCAGCGGACGTCTATCAGCAATATGAAGGATATTTTGATGAAGTCAGTCAGACAGTGACGGATGAAGAACTGGAAAGATTCGTGATTCTTGCAGGCAGTATTCTTAGTTTTCATGTGACAGATGAACTGAGAGCAATCCAATGTCCGGTGTTGACAATCGGAGTGTATGAGGATGCGGTTCTCGACTCTGATGCCACCATGGAGATAGCAGAGAAGTTCGATGACAGACCGGACTTTAAATTATATATGTATGTCGGATATGGACATGCCGCTTTTGACACAGCACCGGATTACAGAGATAGAATTTATCAGTTTTTCATGCGTTAGGCTTGATGGCGTTCCACTTTCGATATTGTTTTGGTGTAGAATCCTTATATTTTCGAAAAACTTTTGTGAAGTTGCTACTGTCATTGAAGCCACACTTCATGCAGATATCTGTGATGGATAAATCGGTATTCTGCAATAGAAGGGCGGATTTTTCCACGCGATATCGGTTGAGGTAGTCAATTGGTGTGTGGTGAGTAATCGACTTGAAAAAGCGACAGAAGTAACGTGGATTCATATTGGCAACGGCAGCCAGGTCATGCAGAGAGAGGGCATCTGCATAATGCCCCTCCATATATTCAATGATTGATTTGATTTTTTGGATTTTATGTGGATTTGTTAACATTTGCGCTTTTGGAATAGTGTAGTGATGCTGTTGTAATATTGTTGTGAGAAACAGGCTGATATAGCTAAAGACAATCAGCTCAAAGGGACCATCAAAAACAAGCTCTTTGCGCAGAGGAGCGCATACTTCGGAAAGAGAGTATATCGGCTGGTTAAGTTCGGTACACTGCTTCATAGGGTAATAGATGTCAGGGCAAATTTGGTGGCAATCCATCGCATGCAGATGTTTTGTGGCAAAATTAAGATTACAAAACAAATCATGCATGTCAAAGAGAAAACATTCGTAAATGCATCGAGTGGGAATTCCCCCATGAAGCATTCCGTCTCCTATCAATAATACATATCCTTTCTTAGAAATATATTCTGTATTATCTGTCTGCACAGTAAACGAGCCTTCCAAAATGTGAATTATTTCCCATTCTTTATGCCAATGCAGGGGCATTACATATCTTGGATGAGTATCGGTCACATAATGATATTCAAATGGAAAATCATGCATCCCGTGAGGGATTTTTTCTTGTAGTTCTGAAAGGTTCATTCTAGTCTTACATCCTTTTTTTCTTATATTTCCTAAAGTGATTATTTCACTATTTTTTGTAATTATATGGCAAGAAGTAAATACACAACAATGGTAAAATCTTATAGAAATACTATAAAAAACGTGTATTTACGGAGGGTGCAGGTAATTATGAAAAAAAGGAAGTTCAGAGTACGGGGAATCGCCGTGCTCACAGCAATTGTTAGCTTAGTAACGACTTTGCAGACTGACCTTATGACGGTCAGGGCGGCAGAGTCCGGACAGACAAATCCGGTTCAAACGCTTATGCGGGAGTACTGTCCAACCATTAATGAAGTGATTGATGATGAGAGTGGATTTACTCATCCGGGTGTTGGACTCACAAAGGAACTTTTGGAAAATGTCAGACAGCAGGTCAGAATTGGGAATGAACCATGGACGACATATTTTAAAGACATGATTCAGTCGTCAGCTGCAGCTTTGGATGTGACATCCAGCAATGCACAGTCAGATGGAGTGACAGCTAGCAGTGTTGCTTTTAATTCGCAGGGCTTTAACAGCAGATTCAGAGCGGATGGATTGAAGGCTTATACCCAGGCAGTGCTCTATTATATAACAGGAAATGTAGCTTACCGCGCAAATGCTATGAAAATCATTCGCGTGTGGGAACAGATGGATCCGGATCAGTATGCTTATTTTACCGATGCATGTATTCACACCGGAATCCCCCTGCATCGTATGTGTATGGCAGCAGAGATTTTGAGATATACAAGCTTTGAAGTAACAGACGGGTATACAACACAGCAGTTGGAGTGGACGGCACAGGACACGGAATATTTCATCAACAATCTGGTGGATCCCACTGTCAGAACATTTAACTCCAGCACAGATCGATTTATGAACCAGCAGACATATACCACAATCGGTGCCATGAGCGGTTATCTGTTCATGGACGATGTGACCGGATATGAGAAGACAGTAGAGTGGTTTACGGTGAACAAAGATGCGAGAGATCCCGGATTTACAGGTTCTATCAAGTGGTTGTTTCGAGAGATTACCACAGAGGATTCCATCGGTGATGTGATTGGAACCGGAACACCTTTGGAAGCACCAGTGTACCAGCATGTGGAGATGGGGCGCGATCAGGCACATGGAAGCGGAGACTTGACCAATTCCGCGATTCTAGGCAGAATGATGGCCGCTCAGAATACACTTGTAGATCCTGTGAATGGTACGGCATCGGACAATGCGAATGCAGTGAATGTATATGAATTTCTGGATAACAGGATTTTAAAAGCAGCGAATTTCTTTTGGCAGTATATGTTGGGATATGATACGGATTGGGTAAAAGTACCATATTCCATTGATAAAGCAACCGGAGTGGTAAGAGATACATATAATTATCTGGCGTCTGGTTACCGCGGACGATTTAATACCGCCAATTTCTGGGATATATATGCATATTTTCGCTATGAAAAAG
Organism: Acetatifactor sp.; assembly: GCA_024699575.1. Taxonomy (GTDB): domain Bacteria; phylum Bacillota; class Clostridia; order Lachnospirales; family Lachnospiraceae; genus Acetatifactor. The sequence goes on from JAILPF010000019.1 coordinate 3,021, forward strand.
GAATGGATATTGCAACTGTTGCACCTTATTTTGAGGAGGCTTTCCAAAAAAAATTACCGTCTAATTTCTACTATGGAGGCTCTCTGAATATCAACTGGGATAATTATGACGGTGGAGGTGACTTTTGGCTGTTTCTGCCTGCTGACGCGGCAACTGATGCTGATATGTGGCTGGCGGAAGCGCAGCGAGATTATCTGGTGGAAATCGAGGACAGAGCAACTGTATTAACGAAGGATGAGCATGTTGTTGTGGAGGACGAATATGTTCGTGTAACAGCATCTGATGAAGAGAAAAGATTTGCCATCACTAACGGTTCTCATGGTGGTACGGTAATCGCAGTTAAGGTTCGAACAGACGGTGAAGCAAAATTGAAGTTAGACTATGGTGTGCATGCAACCATTTTTCTGCCTGACACCGGGAATGAATGGAAATACGTCACATTTATCCGAGATGACTCCGAATATTTTGAGGATTTGATGTATCTGTCTGTAGGGGAACTGGAAGGAACCTATGTTGACATAGACCATATTGATATCAAACCGGAGACTGCGAACAGCGACAGAACAATTCAGATTGTAGAAATGGACGGAGCAGATGTAGAAGAGCAAGTGACCTATGCAGGTGGTTCTCTTTCCACAAGCTTTCGGGCGTCCGCTCGCTCAGGACAGACTGTTGTCTACAGTGGAAGTCAGTTGCCGGATGGAGCCGTTTTGAACCCTTCAAGCGGGAACCTAGTGTGGACCCCGAACACAGCGGGAACATACAGCTTCTATGTTACAGCGATTGCAGGTGATACGGCGGCTGTAAAAAAGGTGGTTATTATAGTTGTTGCAGATAGACACGCCAACATCAATGATTTGATTTCTTCCTATGACGAAAATGAGATTTATACCAGGAGATCCAAGCAGAACTTTTTGGAAGTGCTAAACAGAACCAATGAAATTGTGGATACAGCGACGGATGCGGAGTTCACGGAGCAGATTGCCCTGTTGAGAGCTGCGGTGCAGGGACTGGAGAAGGTATCGCCGCGACTGCAGAACGGTTCCTTGGATTACAGCAAAATTGTGGTA
>JAILPF010000024.1 GCA_024699575.1 Acetatifactor sp.
TAAATCGGAAGGCGCGTACAACAATCCTGATTCCGAGGAGAGGAAATACTATTTCTTTGAGCCGGGCAGTAACAAGTATGTGGCGTGGGCCGGAGTAAAGGATTTGCCTACGTTGAATTATACTTCCGAGGAGTTGCGAAAGACCATCTACCGTGGTCAGGAATCCGTCCTCAAAAAGTGGTTGAAGCCTCCATATAATATTGATGGATGGAGATTTGATGTGGCGGATGTCTTTGCCAGAAATGATGAGGTGCAGCTTGCGCACGAATTATGGCCGGAAATTCGTAAGAGCATCCGGGAAGAAAATGAGCAGGCGTATATTCTGGCGGAGGATTGGGGCGATTGTGCGCCATATCTTCAGGGAAAAGAATGGGATTCTCCCATGAACTATTTTGGATTCGCAAGGGTTATCAGACAGTTTCTGGGAGAACCGGATTTGTTTATGGTTCGAAACGATAAGCTGAAAAATGTGCCATACCGTATGACGGCGGAGGATGTAAAGGCGAGAATTACAGAACACTTGTCCAAGCTTCCTTATGTGATTGCACAGAATCAGTTTAATTTATTTGACAGTCATGATGTATCCAGATTACATAATAATCCGAAGGTAAACAAAGACGAGTACAGAGGAGCGGTCATGATGCTCTTTACTTTAATCGGGACATCTTCTATCTATTATGGTGACGAGGCAGAAGTGGATGGAGAGATTAAGACCAATGAGGGCTGTAGATATCCCATGCCTTGGAACAAAGAGTATCTGGAGAGTGATACTTATAAACTTTATCAGACGCTTGCTCATCTGAAGACGGAGGGGAAAGCGTTGTCGGATGGTGGAATGAAATTCCTGTATGCCGGAAATCAGGTGATATCCATCGCCAGATTTTATGAGGATGAAATTTATATTACGGTTATGTCTACTGCGGATGAAGACCAGAAAATCAGGCTTCCTATCGGTAGTGTGGGCGTTGCAAAACTGAAGTCGGATTGTGATGTATTTGGCTCAAAACTGGAGTATCATGTTCTTGATGAACATAGTATTGAGCTTACGGTAAAAGCGCATCAATCCTACTTTATTGACTGCTCAAAATAGAGTTTTAATATGTATTGCGGAGGCGGAGAAGAAAATGAAATACGAGACAAAACCTATGGCACAGACGGAGGCAATGATAACAGGAAAAAACTATCGTTTTACTGTTTTGACAAGCCGGTTAATCCGCATGGAATATCAGGCGGATGGTTGCTTTTTGGATGATGCGACCAAAACGGTTCTCTGTCGTCAGTTCCCGGTTCCAAAGTTTCAGGTAAAAGAGAGTGAAAACAATCTGGAAATTATAACAGAGGCTTTGCATCTTTATTATGACAAGCAGGAATTCTCTCCGGCAGGACTTTATATTTCTTTGAAGGAAGGACTTACTCTAAGTGATTCTGTGTGGAATTACGGGGATGTGATTCATGATTTGAAGGGCACCGCAAGGACATTGGATGGGGCAGATGGAGCCATTCCCTTGGAAGCAGGTCTTTTGTCCTTTGGCGGTTATACGGTGGTGGATGATTCGGATTCACCTATACTGCAGGAAGACGGATGGATTTCCATACGGGAAAAGGAAGAGAAAGACTTGTATTTTTTCGGATATGGGCATGATTATCTTGGATGCCTTAGGGATTTCTATCACTTAAGTGGTTTCACACCTTTGCTGCCGAGATATACTTTGGGAAACTGGTGGAGCCGTTATTATCCCTATTCCGAAGAAAGCTATTTGAAACTGATGGAACAATTTTCGGATAAAGATATTCCGATTTCTGTTTCGGTTATCGATATGGATTGGCATATTACTAATGTGCCGAAAAAGTATGGTAGCGGCTGGACAGGATATACCTGGAACAGAGAACTTTTCCCTGAACCCAAGCGGTTTATGGATAAACTACATCAGATGGGAAAACGTATCACTCTAAATCTGCATCCTGCGGACGGCGTGAGAGCCTTTGAGGAGGCATATCTGCCGATGGCGAAGGAGCTGGGAGTGGATTATGAGAGTGAAGAAAAGATACCGTTTGATGTGACCGACCGCGCATATATGCAGGCATATTTTAAGTATCTGCATCATCCTCATGAGAAGGATGGCGTGGATTTCTGGTGGGTGGACTGGCAGCAGGGAAGTGTCTCCAGAACGAAGGGGGTGGACCCTCTGTGGATGTTAAACCATCTTCATTTTATGGACAGTGGAAGAGATGGAAAACTGCCCCTTACTTTTTCCAGATATGCAGGGGTGGGAAGTCACAGATATCCTGTCGGCTTTTCGGGGGATACTTATTCCACCTGGGAGTCGTTACAGTTCCAGCCTTATTTTACCGCCAATGCCAGCAATGTCGGTTATACATGGTGGAGTCATGATATCGGCGGACATATGATGGGAAGAAAAGATGATGAACTGGTTGCCAGATGGATTCAGTTTGGTGTTTTTTCGCCGATTATGCGTCTGCACAGCACTTCCAATGAGTTCTATGGTAAAGAACCGTGGAATTATAATATGATTGCGGAAAAAGTCATCTCTGATTTTATGAGACTCAGGCATAAGCTGGTACCATACCTTCATACATGGAATTATAAAACACATTTGGAAGGCTTGCCACTGGTTCAGCCCATGTATTACAGGCATGATGAGAGAGAGGCATATAGTGTACCGAATGAGTATTATTTTGGCGATGTGATTGTCTGCCCTGTCACGCAGCCTGCTGATAGGGAGACCGGGCTTGCTGAGGTGGACGCATGGATTCCTGAGGGCACGTACATTGACTTTTTCACCGGTCAGGTATACCGGGGTAAGGGAAGGAAACTTTTGTATCGTGACATGTCATCAATCCCGGTGCTTGTACCGGCGGGGACAATCATTCCAATGGCAGCTGATTATGCGACCAGTTGTATCAAAAATCCCGAACACCTGGAGGTATTGGTATTTAATGGTGCAAATGGTTCCTTTAAGATGTATGAGGATGACTGCAGTGAAATGACGGGAATGGAGCCGGTAATCACGGAGTTTTCTTTCAAGGCCGGAAAGGATGCTACCCTTTCCATGAAAGTTGCAGAGGGCAGCGAGGGAGTAATTCCTGCCAACCGAAGCTACAACATGCGTATCAGAGGCATCAGACAGTTAAAGAGCGTGGAATATCATGTGGATGGTCAGAAGATTTCGGTGGAAACAGACTATGACCAGAAGCTTCAGGAAGTAATTCTGTCTGTCAAAGGGGAAGCAATCAAAGGATTCACATTCAATATGAAATGTGACGGCGAGGTATCACAGTCTGACCGAAAAGAGGTAATCAGAGAACTGCTCCACCGGGCTCAGATTGAATATGATATTAAGGAGAAGATTTATCATATCATCAAAGAAGAGGATGATGTGTGCCGTGTCTGCGCCAGATTGCAGGCGCTGAAATTAAAAAATGAATTGTTCGGTGCAATCATTGAACAGCTGACTTCCGAGTATTGATTCGGATAGCTTTTTGATGGAAAGTGTGCTATCATTACTATATACATAGGGTTGATTTTTTTGAAAAAAAGCCGATATCAGATATAGTAGTAACTGCAATTGTACGCATACGACAAGGAGGTAGTTTATGGGTATCAATTTTGCAAAAACGGACACTTCTTATTTGTTTTCAGGGTTAGGCGGTTCTTCCGGATCATCTAATTTAAACTTTTTATCGGATTATGCCAGTATTAAAAACGGAAGCTATGGAAAGCTGATGAAGGCATATTATACGGAAGGTCAGAGTAAGAACTCCGGTACAAAGGGCGCGTCAAAAAAAGAGACACTGGACCAGACTAAGACAAAGGCTTACGCAGGTGTGCAGAGCAGCACGGACTCTTTAAAGGAAGCGGCAGACGTATTGTACAGCAGCAAGTCACTGTTTGAGAAAAAAGCCGGTGATGGAAAGAACGAATATGATACAGATGCTATTTATAAAGCGGTGGATGACTTTGTGAAAAGCTATAATTCCGTTATTGATTCTGTAAATAAAGTGGATGATAAAACGGTAGTCAACAAAGCGGTGAGCATGACCAACGCTGCAATCAGCAACAGTAAGCTTTTAAATAAGATAGGAATTACGATCAACGAGGACAGTACATTGTCGATCGACAAGGAAGCTTTCAAGAAGGCGGATATGTCAACAGCAAAAGCATTGTTCAAAGGCCCGGGCTCTTTTGGCTATACAGCTTCCGCTCAGGCATCTATGATGAACTATGCGGCAGACCGGGTGGTGGCGAAGGCTCCTACCTATACCGGAAAGGGAACCTACGGTGTGGCAAACAACTCCGGTTCTATGTTCAACAGCTATTTGTAAAAATTGTTTCATAAATTGCAAAAATTCTATTGACATTTCCTGTGAAACAAGATAGAATATGTCTTGTTCGCAGGAATGGCGGAATTGGCAGACGCGCACGGTTCAGGTCCGTGTGATAGCAATATCATGAGGGTTCAAGTCCCTTTTCCTGCATGAAGAGAAGCAGTTGTTCAGAGATGGACAGCTGCTTTATTTTTACAGAAAAATTTAAAAAATTAAAAAAATAAAAAGGATTTGCGAATTCGACACCGAATATGATAAATAAGGGTTATTGTGTATGTTTTTTGCGGAAAAGGTTTTTAACAAAAAAGATTGGAGCGGAACATGACAATTAGGGAAAGTTTGGAACAATGGGAAAAAGACTATTTGAGCCCTTATGCATCATTGAGTATGAATTCAAAGGGCAGACTCAAGGAAGAGGCGCAGTGTGATATCAGACCGGTATTCCAGAGAGACCGTGACAGAATTATTCACTGTAAGTCTTTTAGAAGATTGAAGGACAAGACACAGGTATTTCTCTCTCCGGAAGGGGATCATTACAGAACGCGGTTGACGCATACACTTGAGGTCTCCCAGAATGCCAGAACCATTGCAAAGGCATTAAAGTTAAATGAAGACCTGGTGGAAGCAATTGCCCTTGGACATGATTTGGGACATACACCTTTTGGACATGCAGGGGAACGTGCACTGAACCGTGTCTGCCCATTTGGATTTGAACACAGTGAACAGAGTGTGCGAACTGTGGATCGCCTGGAAAAAAACGGCCAGGGACTGAACCTTACATATGAGGTGAGAGATGGTATCCTGAATCATCAGACTATTGGGAAGCCGCATACATTGGAAGGAAAAGTGGTACGTCTTTCTGACAAGATTGCCTATATTCATCATGACATGGATGATGCAGTCCGTGCCGGTATTCTCACAGAGCAGGATGTTCCGCAGGATATCAGGGATGTGCTTGGTGATACGCCGGGCGCCAGACTGGATCACTTTATTCATGACATTGTGACCAACAGTATGGGCAAAAATGACATTGTGATGTCCGATGAAGTCGCAGCTGCGATGACAAAAATCAGGCAGTTTATGTTTGATAATGTCTATAAGAACCCGGAAGCGAAGAATGAGGAAGGAAAAGCAGAGATGCTGATGGAAACGTTATATCAGCACTTCCTGAAACATATTGATGAGCTTCCTGAGGAATTTTTAAACCTTTTGTCGGAGGGAGAACCCAGGGAGAAGGTTGTGTGCGATTATGTGGGCGCGATGACAGACCGCTATGCCATAGCAATGTATGATGAAATCTATATTCCAAAGTCATGGATGCTCTGATTTTTACAAAATAGCACATAAAGTGAGGATGAAATGTATTATCCCGATGAATTGATTGAAGAAGTCAGAATGAAAAATGACATCGTTGATGTGGTGTCAGGCTATGTGAAACTACAAAAAAAGGGTGGCAATTATTGGGGATTGTGCCCCTTTCATAATGAGAAGACATCATCTTTTTCAGTAAACGGGCCAAAGCAGATGTATCATTGCTTTGGCTGCGGAGCAGGTGGAAATGTATTTACATTCCTGATGAACTATGAGAATTATACCTTTCCGGAAGCAGTGAAGGCACTTGCAGACAGAGCAGGAGTACAGTTGCCGGAGCCGGAATATTCCGAGGAGGCAAAAAAACGGGCAGGTAAAAGAGCCCAGCTTTTGGAGGTCAATAAGGAAGCTGCC
>JAILPF010000098.1 GCA_024699575.1 Acetatifactor sp.
ATGCAATTATCGTACATGCGTTAAAGAGCACTGCAAAAATGATTGGTGCCACAGAGTTATCTGTAGTGGCTAAAAAATTAGAAGATGCAGCAAAAGACAAAAATGAGGAAATTATTCAGGAATCTCATGACTGGATGTTAGCAGAATATGAAAAGCTGTCAGAAGGTATTCTTGAAATACTTGGGGTAAAAGGAACAGATGAAGAGAATGGCGAAGATGAGATTTTAGATTTTGCACCACAGACTTCAGAGGATGATGTGCTGGAATTTGAGCCACAGGAAGAGGAGGTGCTGGAGTTTAATCCACAAGAAGAGGAAGTACTGGAATTTAACCCGGAGGAAGAGGAAGTACTGGAATTTGGACCGGAGGAGGAAGAAGTACTTGAATTTTCTCCGGAAGGAGGGGATAAGGCATGAAAAAGCTACTTGGAATGATTCGGGATGAAGAAAGAACGGCACAGGAAAGATTGCTTATACTGATTGCTACGGTTGCGCTGATAGCGATGTTTTCCATTTTTGTTGTAGGAATCTTCATTGGTGAAAGTAAAGAAGATTTGATTACTCTTGGGGGTGGCTTTTTAATCTTTTTACTTTGTACTTATTTAGCGGTTAAATACAAAAAAACAAATGTCGTAGCTCCGATTGTCGGCGTACTGATAATATTTATTCTTCTGCCACTGACTTTTTTGAGCAGTGGAGGTATTGACGGTGGTTCACCTTTATGGTTTGTATTTTGTACCCTGTTTATCAGCATGATAATTGAAGGAAAGATTAAATACATTTTGCTGGTATTAGATACGATGGTAGCAGGTGCCTGCTATTTTGTTGCATATTATTACCCACAATATGTTATTGGGCATGATAGAGGTGTGGCGTATCTGGATTCTTATGTATCACTTGTGTTTGTATGTGCTATGCTGAGCTTGATGGTTGGCTTTGAGATTTTTGTATTAAAAAAGGAAATGCAGCGTTCACAGGCAAAGAGTGAGGAAATTGAGAGCTTGAACCGTGCACAAAACCATTTCTTTTCCAGTATGAGCCATGAGATTCGTACACCGATTAATACTATTATTGGTCTGAATGAAATGATTTTGAGAGAAAATGCTTCCGATGAAATCAACGAAGATGCAACAAATATCCAGGCAGCCAGTAAAATGCTTCTCCATCTGATTAATGACATTTTGGATATGTCAAAGTTTGAATCCGGACAGATGGAATTAACACCGGTACCATATCACACCGGCGATATGCTTTCAGATGTCGTTGGCATGCTCTGGATTCGTGCCAAAGAAAAAAATCTGGAGTTTCGTGTAGACATTTCACCGGATTTACCGGAAGAACTGTATGGTGATGAGGTGCGCATTAAACAGATTTTGATTAATGTCTTAAATAATGCGATCAAATATACGGCAAAAGGCAGTGTTAAGCTCCAGATTCAATGTGAAAGAAAGGGAAATGGAAGAGCAAACGTTATTTATTCTGTCAGTGATACCGGAATGGGAATCAAGAAAGAAAGTATACCATATCTGTTTACCGCCTTTAAGAGGGTTGATGAGGATAAAAACCGTTATATTGAAGGAACCGGATTGGGACTTTCGATTGTAAAGCAGTTTGTAGAATTGATGGGTGGAAAAATTACTGTCAATAGTATTTACACACAAGGATCTACTTTCATTATTGAAATTCCACAGATGATTGTGAGTGATAAACACATTGGTGAACTGGATGTGGAAAAGAGACACCGGTATAACCAAAGAGAAGCCTATGCGGTATCCTTTGAGGCACCGGAGGCAAAAGTGCTGGTAGTTGATGATACCGCAGCCAATCTTTTAGTAGTATCAAAACTGCTTAGAACCACCAAGGTGCAGCTTACAACGGCAACCAGCGGCAGGGAAGCATTAGAAAAGACACTGCAGGATACCTATCACGTTATATTTATGGATCATATGATGCCGGAAATGGACGGAATAGAATGTCTTCATAAGATTCGAACACAGACCGGTGGTTTTTGTCGTGAATCTAAAATTATTGCACTTACTGCGAACGCAGGAAGTGAAACA